>CAITZA010000222.1 GCA_903896745.1 uncultured Desulfomonile sp.
GTAACCCCTTTGGGAACAATCTTTTAAGGGAAGAGACATCTCAGGCATGCTTGGGGTTAAAAATTCAGGACTGCCGAATATGCAGAGGACATTTTTGATACAGGCCGCAGATCAGTTGAAATGTTTCTATTAGAAAGTCCTTTGGGGCCTTTTACGATCGGCGCTGGCTTCTTCCCTTGGAGCTTGGGTGGAAAAGACTATTTGAATATCAACGATCCCAAAGCGGCTCGTGAGACTCATTTGCTCGGGTATCTGAAGTATTCCGGTGGAACATTTGAAACTGAACTTGGTGGTTTTTGTTTTGCTGTTCATGAGGGGCCCAAGTCACAACAGACTGTCATGAATCGAAGACTCTATCCGCCTCGTGAAATTGAAGTGAGTGAGGGATGGTTGTAAATAAAATACAACGATGGTCGCTTCTTTCTCAATGCAGAGGGGGACTGGTTCTATCGCTACATTGAATATCAACCCTCAATGAGTGGGTTTTTGCAGGGCCCTGATCATTACAACATGAATCCTTTGACGCCTTTACCAAACCTCCAGACGGCCCCAGACACTCTCGACTACCTGTTGCCACACACATAATCGTGGAGTTACATGACAGAGTTTGGGGTTTATTAAGGTCCGGCAAGGCTCAGTTCTCTTCTCGCCCATATGCCCGGTGCGGATAGGAGACACTGGGCGCTCTTTAAAACACAAGCGCATGTTCAGGAAGTTGAAAGAAGCGGCTATGCGGTCTTCTACCAGAATGGCATACTCATGGGTAAGTGCGTCAGGTCAGGGCTGAATTCCTTTTTCGACATGTCTCTATCAAACGTCTTGGCCTCGAGATTTGATTACATGCTTTCCAGCAATCTTAGCATATTGGCTTGCCGGGGAAATAGTTGAACCACGCTTGCGTGGACAAATCCGTCCCAAACTGGGAAAGCCCATCTTCGAGCAATAATTTTGTAATCAATCCGCACTGTTCCATTGATCCAATCTTTGGAGTCGAACTGCTGGTTGACGCCAGATTACGAAAGCATCCCATGGTCAGGAAGACTACATTACCTGGAAATTATTGCGTTACTCCTTCTCTGCCGGTTAGTTCAATAAGAAGGTGGCTAACGAAAGGGTGAAAAACAACCGGATGTTGCTAATGTTTGGGTGTGTTTCGCCCATGTGTTATGTCCAATACATTCTTGATAGGTCTGTCTAAATTTAACCACAAAATATTCACCCACTTTCTCATAGGTTATGAGATTTTTGCATCACGGAACGATCTTGGCGCCTATTATGCAGCAGGATTATACACCAGGCTTTTTTATGTCAGGCAAAGCCCAAGGCTCATGTATGGTTGGAAATTGTTCTTGAATAGAAAAACCTTTAGAAAGGAGGATGTTGGTGATGCGAAAAAAATCACTTGTTTTCGTTCTGTCCTCATTCATGATGCTCGGGTTCACAGTGGCCTGTTTTGGAGCCAAGGTGTTGACGCCCGAGCAGGGTGGGGATGGGTTTAAGGCAGCGACGCTGGAAGAAGCCAAGAAACTCCAGGACCAAGGAGCGCTGATTGTGGCTTGCCACAGTCATACAACCGATTTTATGAAGGGGCATCCACCTGGAACAATTCACATCACGTGTTTAACACCGAAGAATCACGAATTTAAGGAATTGCCTCTGGACCAGGTTGACTTTGACGTCGCTCAGCTTCCAAAGGACAAGAGCACTCCCATCATCACGTATTGCGCCTCAAACACCTGATGGAAATCCTATCACGCCGCCAGGCTGGCGGTTGCAAACGGCTACAAAAATGTCTACTGGATGAGAGATGGTATCAATGGATGGAAAAAAGCAGGTTACCCAACAGTGGGCAAGCCGGAAATTCTTGACGCCCTCATCGCCGTGAACAAAAATAATTTCGCCTCCGTCCTCGTGGACGAAGCGGATGCAAAAAAGCTCAAGAACTTCACTTTCGTTGATTTCCGAGATAAAGCGAAATTTGAAAAAGGCCATATGGATAAGGCCAGGCATGTCGATTACAGCGATATGTTCTCCTACCCCATGATGGAGGAGCTTAACAAGAGCAACAGCCTTATCATCATTCACGATGTGCCGGCTGTCGCAGGCGTTATTGCCGCAACGCTCAAAATGATGGATTATCCGAACGTATATATACTGAAATAGACACAGACAGTAACCTGAACGCCAGTCACAAGCCTCAATTTCCAACCAAAGTCGTAATCGGGGGTGGGGTTTCACAGAAGATTTGACCTGTTGGTCATAGATGCCCATCCCCGAGATTTAGTCTCCATATAATAATCTGGCAGATTAAAAAGAATGGTATGGGATCGTTTAGGAACCTCGCCCTACATTAGACCTGTTTTGCAAAGGACGCTGTTGAGGTATCGCTTCGTAGAAATTGATTACTTACTTAACTTCATATGCATCGCTCTTCATCTGGATAAGGTCGATGCCACCATAAGCCTCTATACGACCGTCTTTCATGAGCAAAATCTTGTCTGCTATTGTGGCAATCTCTTCACGGATGTGAGACACATAAATTATTGGAATATTGTATGAAACCTTTAAAGTCCTAATAAATGGTAAAACTTCGTCTTTTCTGCTCGAATCAAGTGAGGCTAGGGGCTCATCCATCAGCAGGAGTCTGGGACTCGTCAATAAAGCCCTACCGATTGCCACTCTCTGTTTTTCGCCACCAGA
>CAITZA010000223.1 GCA_903896745.1 uncultured Desulfomonile sp.
CCTGCGCCGGCCACTACAAAGGCCGCTGTGGTAGACACATTGAATGTATTGGCGCAGTCGCCGCCCGTGCCGCAGGTGTCAACAAGCGGCTCTCGGATTGTGTCCGGAAGAGGAATGCGGGTGCTTTTCGAACGCATCACACGCGCTGCGGCGGTGATTTCCGTCACCGTCTCGCCCTTCATGCGTAACGCTATCAGCAGAGCCCCTATTTGAGCCGGCGTGGCGGCTCCCTCCATGATTTCATCCATGGTTTCCATCATCTCCGATTCACAAATATTCTCGTGACGGGCCGCCTTCTCTATCGAACTCCTGATCATAACCGCCTCCATTTTGACTTAGCGTTTAAAAAAGAAAAAGCCGTGAACGATCCTGGTTTCGTCCACGGCCTTTTGATTACTATTGCTGCAACTAGGGTAATTAGGGCGGGGCGGAACCATTCCTCAACATAATTCCACGCCAGCGCCAGTTTGATGACATAGCCGCCAGAATACAGTCATCCCCTCCGAGACCGCAGTAATATTCTCGACCCAATTCTATTACGACTGCGTAGGTTTTTATTTCAGATGGAAACATTTCATCCTCTCGAAGCGTCATCAAGTGACAGGGATAATTCTAACCATGAATTATGACATCAATTTCATGAAATGCGACATTACTGTTAATTCTTTCATGAGGTTATGGAACTCAAATGGTCTAAGCGACTGCTCTCCGTCACAAAGCGCATTTTCCGGGCTGTGGTGAACTTCCACCATGACGCCGTCAGCGCCGACGGCCATGGCGCCTCTAGCCATGGGCGCCACGAACCTTCTCAGGCCAACCGCATGACTCGGATCGACTATTACAGGGAGATGCGATCTTTCCTTGAGCACGCAGACGGCGCTCAGATCCAGGGTATTGCGAGTGGCGGTTTCGAAGGTTCTGATTCCACGCTCGCACAATATGACCTGGCTGTTGCCTGAGGCCAGAATATATTCAGCGGAATTCAGGAACTCATCGATAGTCGTCATGAGTCCACGTTTAAGCACCACTGGTTTCCTGGTTTTACCGACCCTCTTCAGGAGAGAGAAATTCTGAACATTACGAGCCCCAACCTGTATAGCGTCCGCGTAACTTTCGACGAGATCAACATCGGCTGTGTCCATGACCTCGGTTACTACCGGTAAACCGGTCATTTCCCTTGCTCTGGCCAACAGGCATAATCCCTCTTCACCCAAACCCTGAAAGCTGTAGGGAGAGGTTCTTGGCTTGAAAGCTCCACCCCGAAGAACAACACCGCCAGCGTCCCTAACTGCATACGCTGTGTTGACTAGCTGATCAAAGCTTTCCACTGAGCACGGGCCCGCGATTACGGCAAAATTACCGGCGCCTATGCAAACATTCCCAATCCTTACAACAGAATCTTCCCTGCGGGAATCCCGGCTGAATAGGGACTTGCCAGAAACCGGGGCAGAGATTGTTTCCACGATGTGTGGCGCTGTGTGTAGAATGGCGGGAATTGCTGTTGCTGCTACTGCGTTCATTTTTTTGTCCTCCAGGAAAGGAAAAGGGCCTTGGTCATTTGCCCAAGGCCCTTAAAAACAAAAAAGGCCATGGGCTGCTTTCGCTACCCATGGCCTTGATACCTATTTTATTGTGTCCTAGTTATCTGGCGCACATGGGTAGGAGCAGGCGAACCAATAATAGGACCAAAAATTAACATTAACAGAGCTATTCAACTGCTCGTTAAATATTGATCCTTTCCTGAATTCCGAACCCATGGTAAATACCTCTTTCTCTATTAATGGCTAGTTTACACGCAGCAACCGAAAAGTGTCAAGTCATAAAATGACGAATGTCAAAAAAACCTTCCAAAAGGCTCAAATGTAGAGGTCGATAAAATTCCGGAACATTGTCATGCCCTCGGGGGTGGCTATCGATTCGGGATGAAACTGTACACCCTCTATCTTAAGCGCCGCGCTTCTTATGCCCATGACCTCATTGTCCGGCGTACGGGCTGTGACTGTTAACGGATCACAAATGGTTCCTTCAGAAACTATCAGGGAATGATACCTTGTTGCGCTAAAAGGGTTTGGCAAACCTCTGAAAAGACCGAGGCCGTCGTGAGAGATCATCGAAACTTTTCCATGAACAGGTTCTTTGCCATGGGTTACTGTCGCTCCGAAAACCTGACCTATTGCCTGATGCCCGAGACATACTCCGAAAATGGGCACGTTCCCAGCGAATTTTTCGATAGTCTTGCATGTAATTCCCGCGTCTTCGGGTCTTCCAGGACCCGGAGATATTATTATTGCCTTCGGATTTATCCACTCAATTTCGTCCAATGTGATTTCGTCATTTCGATGAACAGACATTTCCTGGTTCAGCATTCCAAAAGCCTGAACGATGTTGAATGTGAAAGAATCGTAATTATCTATTATCAGTATCATTTATTATTCTCCTGCAGCCGCTTTGAGAGCAGCGACCCCATGAGCCGCCTTTTTCAGTATTTCCTCATATTCCATTTCCGGGATTGAATCCGCCACTATTCCAGCCCCGGCCTGAAGCGTGAATTCATCTCCATCAAATTCGATCATGCGTATGGCAATGCAGGTGTCCATTTTCTGTCCCGCTCCCCAGAAACCGACAGCTCCGCCATAGGGGCCACGTGGCGCCTGCTCCAACTGCGCGATTATCTCCATTGCGCGGACCTTTGGAGCGCCTGACACAGTGCCGGCAGGAAATGCCGCCTTGAAAACATTCCACGAATCCAGACCATGATTGGGCGTTCCCTGGACCTGCGATACGATGTGCATGACATGGCTGAATCTCTCCACCGTCATGAACGGATCAACCTTGACGGACCCATATTCGCAAACCCGACCCGCGTCATTTCTGGCAAGATCTACAAGCATGATGTGTTCGGCCTTCTCTTTTTCCGATCCCATCAATTCGTGTTCAAGATACCTGTCAACAGCGGGGTCATTTGAGCGTCCGCGTGTCCCGGCTATCGGACGGATGTAAAGAGACCCCCCGTCAATTTTCACAAGGGTTTCCGGTGAGGCCCCCACAAGTTTCCTGTCCCCATTCGAACAGTAGAACATGTATGGTGACGGATTCTTGACCCTCATCCACCTGTAGACATCAAACGGATCCAGCGCGCCTCGACCCTTGAACTGTCCGGACAGCACTACCTGGAATATGTCCCCGTCAAGAATGTGTTTCCTGGCTATTTCCACCGATTCCATGAATATGTGCCTGGAAGGATAATCATACGAGAACGTCCTGCGGGTATATCCGTTGTAGGCGTTTTGCCTTAACCGGTCTTCCACTTCCCTGATCATTGCCGTGCAGTCTGTTGTGGATTTGGATATCGCCACGAGTGTCATCAAACGGCGATGATGATCGAAGATAACGAACTGCGATAGGAGGCTCAGATCAGCAATGGGTTTTTCTCCAATAAACGTTTCGGGCAGCTTTTCAATGAGCCTGACGGTGTCATAACCGACGTAACCCACAAGAGACCCTACGAAGGGTAGGTCAGGCAAGCCGGCGCATGACATGCCGGCCAACAGGGATCGCGAAACGTCAAAGAACTCTCCAGGGCTGCAACTACGTAAACCTGAGTTGTCACTAACTTCCACCCTGTCATGGTACAGTTTGATTCTCCCTAGAGGCCCCCAAGCGATAATGGAATAACGCCCTATCGCTTCGACGGTTTCGCTGCTTTCAAACAGATAGGCGTCAGGCTCAGTCCTGCACAGCTTTAAAAACGCCGAGACCGGAGTCTCCATATCGGCCAGTAATTCTTTTGACATGGCAATGAATTGATTCACGGTAATATCCTCTCCGCCAAAAATAAAAAACCCGCCAGAATAGTGGCGGGTCAGCGAGTCTGTTATTAATTGTTATGCTATTTATTACAGGGACTTGCCAAACAGCGCCACCGGTGCGTGAAACACCACATACGCCAGAGGCGTGCCTTGTTTTTGATCTGGAATGAGCTCATGGAAAGGTTCATTGCGGCTGTGTGTCATCTAAATTCCATAAATCCAGCGTACACTCTAAATTGCCGTGACTGATTTTGTCAATAACAATTGTTTTCTCCAGGTTTCGGATAACGGGCCGTCAAGAGAACCAATATAACCAACGCTACTCATCAAGAACCGTATTTGCGGAACATGGGTAAAAGTTCAATATCGTCACTGAGGCTGTTTGCCGCCTCATGATGGAGTTTCCCACCGAAGCGTGAGTTGCCCGAATGCATGAGCCGATTTATATTTTGTGACATGGCCGATTCGTGATACATCTTCTATAAAGCATTCCAGATGTTCATAAAGTCTTTTAGCGGGTAAGTCTTCTGGTCAACTCGTCAGGAGTGAATTATCAGGCGTTCACCAATCATAAATATTGTTCTTTTCTGTGTGACCATGACTACCACAACAGTGGTTGGTGGTTTGTATGCGAATGACACCTTCGAGTCGTGGCCGATATTTTTGTTGCGTGGCCTGGTTTTCTCCGTTCCATTGATGACGATTCTGTTTGTGCATGAAATGGGACATTATATGGCCGGCCGGCGGCGTGGCCTGAATGTGACCCTTCCATATTTCATACCTTCTATCCCGCCATTAGGCACTTTCGGGGCTTTCATCAAGGTCCGGTCTCTAATCCCGAACAAGAAGATACTGATGGAGCTGGGCGCATGGGGGCCGTTAAGCGGCGCCATTGTGGCCATCCCTCTTCTCCTGATAGGGCTCTGGATGTCGGAAGCGCGCCTTCAGCCTGAAGATCCGGCAAGCGGAATATCGCTGGGAACCTCCCTAATACTCGAAATCGGTTGTCTGATAAGGTTTGGTGATTTTTCATTCAACAAAATGATCGTATTGCATCCAACCGCAATGGCCGCATGGTTTGGTCTTTTTGTAACAGCCATGAACCTGCTGCCAATGGGACAGCTCGATGGCGGTCATGTCATCTATTCCCTTTTTGGTGACAGGGTATCACGGATTGTGAGCATGGCTGTTTTTGTGACATTGATACCTCTCGGAATTCTTGTGTGGCCCGGATGGATCGTATTCGGCGCGCTCACCCTCTTGCTAGGCCTGAAGCATCCCCCGCCGCTGGATGAATTCACCCCCCTGGACAGATCGGCAAGACTCACGGGGTATGCCG
>CAITZA010000224.1 GCA_903896745.1 uncultured Desulfomonile sp.
AGTTGAAGAGCGCGATGATTTGCCGCCAGGCTATCTGAAGAAGTGGCATAGAATAGAGAATTATCACTCGTTATACAGGAATTTCAATTCAGCTTTTATAAATGTCGGGGGCCCGCGCGAATTCTTCAGGAAATAGACGAAAGCTTGAAATGAACATCACATCACTGAAGTCAAACAAGACGAAAATCCTTGTAGGAATAACCGTAATCGTGCTCTTGGCAGGCGCGTGGATATTCCGGTTCCGGGCGGTGTCAGTAGAAGCCTACAGAGTGGTTAAAGGTCCGGTCATTACTGAAATTCTGGGGACGGGAACCCTTGAAGCCCGTTATCAGACTATAATAAGCGCAAAAATTCAGGGTAGACTGACCGAGTTAACTGTTGACCAGAATGATCATGTGAAAAAAGGTCAGCTCCTGGCAATACTGGATGAGGCTGAGCTCAAACAGGAGGTCAGCATTTACAGAGCTTCTCTGGATGCTTCGATGGCAACCGTTGAACGCGTCAAGGCCGAGCTTGCCAGATCGAGAGCTGTTTTTGAGCAGGCTGAAAGGGATTATAACCGATTCCAGAGTCTGGTAGCTTCCAAGAGTATTTCCCAGTCAGATGTCGAAAAGACGCGAGAAAAACTTTCGACCACTGAGGCGGATGTCATACGATCAGAGGCCGCTGTTGCTGAAGCTGTCAAACTTATGAAGGCCGCGGAGGAGAGACAGCGTCATTCGGAGGCCAAACTAGCCGACACGAGAATTCTCAGCCCATTTGACGGATTGATCATCCGGCGTGATCGTGAGGTAGGTGACATTGTAGTGCCGGGGGCCTCTATATTCAGATTGATATCGCTTCAGGAACTATGGGTATCGGCATGGGTCGA
Organism: uncultured Desulfomonile sp.; assembly: GCA_903896745.1. Taxonomy (GTDB): domain Bacteria; phylum Desulfobacterota; class Desulfomonilia; order Desulfomonilales; family Desulfomonilaceae; genus CAITZA01. The sequence goes on from CAITZA010000224.1 coordinate 872, forward strand.
AGAATCGGCGATTGCAGGAATCAAACTGAATCAGCCTGCGAAAATAATTTTCAGGTCCGAACCTGGCAAAACTTTGGAAGGGCAAGTAGTTAGAATCGGCAAGATGGTTGATAGGGAGACCCGCGAATTCCAGGTGGATGTAATGGTGGAGAAATTGCCTGAAAGCTGGGCGGTCGGTCAGCGGGCGGAGGCGCTGATAGAATCGAAATCAAGCTCTGATGTGTTAAGCGTTCCTTCTTCATCCCTGACATGGAAAAAAAATGAAACAGGCGTTTATAGAATTGAAGGGAATAAAATCTTCTGGAATCCTGTCGAAACAGGCATGAAGGGGATTACCGGCATAGAGGTGACACAAGGACTGAAGGAAGGGATGGTGATAGTCAGGAATGCCCAGATAGTGGGTCTGAGGGATGGGCAGAGAGTGTCCGTGAAATGAATCTTGCTGTCAGGGATATACGCCATAACTGGGCCAGGTTTGTTCTGACATCAATCGGAATAGGTCTGCTCCTGATGATAGTGATGGGCATGGGCGGCATATATCAGGGATTGGTGGATGACGCCATTTTGCTCATCAACAGGATTGATGCGGATTTGTGGATAGTCCAGAATGATACCAGAGGACCTTTTGCGGAAATTTCAAAAGTTCCGCTGATTCTTGAGGACAGGCTGAAGTCTGTTCCGGGGGTTCAATCATCGAGATCTTTCGTTTCACACACAGTGCAAAGGGAACATAATGGCAAGCCACTCAGAATAGTTGTTCAGGGGCTGTCTTGGCCTGATGACAAGGGAGAGTGGTTGCCTCTGATTTCGGGACGTCCTCTTGGGGCAGCGCATTATGAGATGGTTGCAGATAAATTACTTGGGCTGAATCCTGGTGAAAAAATAAAGCTGGGCAAGGATTATTACACAGTGGTTGGGATAACTAGTGACATGGTGAGCCAATCGGGGGACGGTTTAGGTTTTTTCACTGTCAGGGATGCGCTTAACATACAATTTGAGACTGCAGGCGAGTCAGTTCGCCTTGAGCGTCAGGCCAGAAAATCGCGTGTGTTGCGTCAGGATCTCGGAAATATACAACCTTCTCTGGTGGAAAGAGCGGAAAGTTCGTCGTCGGAACTTCCCGGACTAGCCCGGCCCATGGTTAGCGCGGCGCTGGTAAAATTGAAACCGGATGCGGACATCAATTCGGTCATTTCCATTATTTCGGGATGGAAGGATGTGACGGTATATACGGCGACCCAACAGAAGGAATTTCTTCTGAAAGGTACGGTAGATCGGGCAAGAAGGCAGATTGGCCTGTTTTCAGCGCTCCTTGTAATAATATCAGCGATAATAATGGCATTGATAATCTATACGCTGACGCTGGATAAAACCTACGACATAGCAATGTTAAAGCTGATTGGAGCCCGAAACAGCGTCATATTGGGTTTGATACTCCAACAGGCGCTATTATTGGGTTCAATAGGCTACGTATTGGCATATTACCTTGGCGCAATGCTTTTCCCGTTATTCCCGAGAAGAGTCATCATTACCTCTGAGGGCATGTTGTACCTGGCAGGCATTGTGTTGTTGATTTCGATAAGTTCCAGCGCTCTCGGTGTATGGAAGGCCATGAAAATACAGCCTAACGAGGCGCTGTCATGAAAATCGATGGCAACGCCATAGAGGTGTCAGGGCTTGCAAAAATCTATGGCGCCGGCAATACCGAAATTGTCGCAATGAATGAAGTGTCATTCACCCTGAAAAAAGGGGAAGTCATAGGATTGCTCGGTCCAAGCGGAGCTGGAAAATCAACCTTATTGACAGCCATTGGTCTTATAAATCCGCCTACAAGAGGAAGCATAGTCATCAACGGTCAAAAGGTCATGACAGGCCCTCAGGCTCATGTGGATCTGAGGGCGTTCAGAAGGCGGAATATAGGTTATGTTTTTCAGAAAGCCAATCTGATACCTTTTTTGACGGCGTTGGAGAATGTGCAAATCGCCTGTGAGATAAATGACGTGGCCGCCAGGGAAGCTAGACAAAGAGCTACGGAACTGCTTGGTTATTTAGGGGTGGCCGACCGAATGAAGAATCTGCCACACATGCTCTCAGGCGGACAGCAACAAAGGGTAGCGGTGGCGAGGTCGCTGGCGAATAATCCCAATTTGATCCTGGCTGATGAACCTACCGCGGCGCTGGATAGCATACGTGGTAGGCAGGTCATGGAATTATTTGCGAGAATAGCCCATGAACAAGGCGCCGGCGTTTTAGTAGTGACCCATGATCACAGGTCGCTCGATGTATTTGAC
>CAITZA010000225.1 GCA_903896745.1 uncultured Desulfomonile sp.
CGAACACCTGAGCCAGGCCAGGCGTTACCTCCCTGAATGTTACCGGCGACGACCCAAGCTTGGGAATGAGATTGGCCAGCAGGCCCTTTACCAGGTTTTCAATCATCACGATAAATGGCGTTTTGTCCTGCGAGGAGAGGGCCTTGTTCAGGAAATCCCCTACGCTCATTTCAAGAAGCTCTGTCTTTGTCCCTGACACCCCAATAAAAGCTATGTCCCTCTCACCGAGTTTCTCATTCGAAAAACCGAACAGCAGTTGTCCGCTGTCTATTCGCATAACGTTGAGCCGCGGTCCTGCCACATCAGCGTCAGGATTCGGGATGGCAAAAATGTCCAGGCGTCCGGAGCTTACCAGATAGACGCTACCGGGTTTGTTCAGCGAAATAGACCGGTTGCTATCCAGCCTTATCGTTTGACCACAGCCTGACAGGTAGTTCAGTATGGAAACGGGTTGGTCGTCTTTGGGCGCTGAATTATTTTCTATAGAATTATCGACCATCTACGCATCCTTTACCAGTTCGGCATAATACCCGTTGAGCGCCACAAGTTCTTCATGAACGCCCCTTTCGATAACCTTTCCACCCTTGAGAACAATTATTTCATCACTATCACGTATTGTGCTCAATCTGTGCGCGATGATGAGACATGAGCAGCCCCTGCGGCGAAGGTTGTCGTCAATGATTTTTTCGGTGAGCGGATCAAGGGCGCTGGTCGCCTCGTCAAGGATCAGGATGGACGGATCAAGAGCAAGCGCCCTGGCAATTTCCAGACGTTGTCGCTGACCACCACTGAAATTTCTTCCCGCCTCCAGAATCATATCGTCATAACCTAACGGGCGTGCGCTAATGACATCGTGAATACAAGCGTCCTTTGCCGCCTGGGTTATCGCTGTGTCAGTAATGCTGTCATTCCATAAGGCGATGTTGTCCCTGATTGATCCCTCGAAAAGAAAGACATCCTGATCAACCTTGGCAAGTGAATTGGCCATTACCAACCGCGGAATCTTGGAACGCAGCTTTCCGTCAAATCGAATTTCACCTTGAGTGGGGGAATATAGACCCGCCACAAGATTGCCGAGTGTGGACTTGCCGCTTCCTGAGGCCCCCACCAGCGCAATGCGGCTTCCAGGGTTAATAGTAATGCTGAACTGATCTATGAATGATTTGTCAAAACGACCATAAGCGAATGAAACATTCCTGAGTTCTATTTTCCCGTTGAGTTTTGCCGCAGAATCAGGCGCCAGTTTTACAGCTTCCGCTTTGGTAAGATCCTCATCCAGTGGATTAGCCAGAACATCGTCCAGCCTGCCAAGGTCTCCCTCCATCTCCTGCAACTGGCTTCCCAGTTCAACCAGACTGTTGATCGGTCGGGTAAAACCTGACAGAAGCGACTGAAAGGCGATAATGTCACCAACGGTCAGGAATCCCCGCATGACGAGAACGCCTCCAAACCCAAGGACTGCGATGCCGTTGAGAGATGACAAAAAAGGAGGAACCCTGTCCAGTATGGCAGACCAAAGTCCAAGTTCCTGGCTGGATGTTGTCGCCTTCGCCTGATAACCGGACCATCGTGAAAAAAAATCTTCCTCCCTTCCAGCCGATTTCAGCGTCTCAATCATGTAAATACCCGACATGGTGACACCAGTCAGCTTACCCTTCTCCTGCAAAAGACGCTTGTTAAGATCTTTACGCCTACGGGAAACCGCCCCAAGAGCCATAAGATTCAAAATTGCGCCTATCGCCCCTATGGCTGTCAGGAACACGCTATAACTCGCCATGACAGCAACGAAAAATACCGAAGTCAGACAGTGCAGCATGGTGACGGACAATTGACCTGACAGTAGTGTCGCAACCCTGTCATTAAGCGCCACTCGAGACTGGATCTCACCACTGTAGCGCTGAAGAAAAAATTCAACCGGCAAACGCAGCAGATGTCCAAAAAATGTAGAGGAACTGTTTAGCGCAAGCTTGAAATTGAGTTTTAACAATATGTTCTGTTGTAACCATGTGACCGCCATGTTCAGGAAAATGGTTAAAACCATTATCCATAACAGCGCTTTTAGCCAGTCTTCCTCCCGCGCCATGAGATAATGATCTACATATATCTTGGCAAATGTTGGTATGACGAGTCCGATGAATGTCAGCAGCAATCCTGTCAGGATGGCATAGGTCAAGGCCGTCCCCATGCCGGTCGCTCGCCTTTTCAGCGAGTTCAAGAGGCTGGGCTTGTGTCCGCCCCCCTTGAAAGAGGGACCTTTTTCAAAAGTTAGGGCAACACCGCTCAGCGATCTGTCAAACTCTTCGTAAGTGACCGTTCGAGGACCTTCCGCCGGATCATTCAAATACCAGCGCTTCCTGTCGAAACCCTCAACTACCACAAAATGATTGAGATTCCAGAAGGCTATGAGAGGAAAATGAAGCGTCTTTACACTTTCAGGCGTTACCCTCAATCCCTCGGCATATAAACCATAATCTTTGGCGGCTTTTACAAGGTAGCTCGCCTTGCTGCCATCGCGGGATACTCCGCAGTCACGGCGAACTTTGTCCAATGGCTCCCATCTGCCATAGTAGGCAAGGATCATCGTCACGCAGGCGGCCCCACATTCTGCAGCCTCCATCTGTATCACAGATGGTGTGCGCTCACGCCGGGGCCTGTCCATTCGCTGACGCAGGAACCTTTCGCGCAAAGCATCGAACACTCTATTCGCCTATCCATTCCTTGAGTTTTGGTATGACCAGTGATATTGGGGCCTGAAGCTTCACCACTACTTCACCTGTACATAGCGTGCCCACGGTAACCAGCACCTTTGCCCCTTTCTGACTCGACCACTTGAATCCGCTCCTGGTCGCCGGATCTCTCGAGAGGTCTATATTCACCGACGTTAAGGGCCCCTGACGTATGGCGTCCTCAACAAAACTCTTGTTGTTAAAAAGCCGCAGCAGGCTTTCCGCCGTAATGGGAAACTCACTGACGTGTCTAACCGTCCCCAATATATATCCGTACTCTTCTCGCTTGACAGTTGATGGGGTTATTTCAGCAGTCATCCCGGGCTGTATCTTCTTTCCCCTCATCGCCGAAACGCTCATGAAAACAGTGAGACTGGAAGAAAGCGGTTCAACATTCAAAATTGTCATCCCAGCCTGTACAATAGATTCCTCCATCGCTTCCAGCGAAATCACCGTGCCTTTTATGGGACTCAAAACCTGCGTAGATTCCTGGAGTTGTCTATCGAGAAGTTCCACCTTGCCTTTGGCCTGTTCTATGTCAAATCGCTGTTTAAATATCCTCTGCTGCACGCTCTCCTGAAGCTCTACCTCCTGGAGGTGATTGTTTCCAAGATCATTCTTGAGCTTTTCCGACTCCAGCATCGTGTTATCCAGATCCAGCCTCGTCTGAACAACATTCTGCTTTAAAACATATCCCTGCTCGAAAAGATCCTCATACGCATTGAGCCTGTCCTGGAGCCATTTTGCCTTACTCTCCTGGATCTTTATCGAACTCGATATATTGTCTCTCTGGGCTGAAAGAACTCTCCGCTTGGATTCAGCCTCCTTATCTATAAGATTCTTCTCCTGGGCATATTCTGCTTCAAGGGATGAAAGGATGATCTTCTGATTGTCCAGTTGCTTCTGAAGGTCAAGGTTGGTCATTGTCGCTACTAATTGCCCCACATCAACAACATCCCCAACTTTCACCTTTATGGAAGTCAATCTCCCGGAGCCCAGCGAAACTACCGGATGAACACCCTCCTCATCAAGGAATATGCCAAGGCCATTCACCTTGGTGGGTATGGTTCCATATATTCCCCAAGCCAGCGCTGTCAGAATAACCAAACCCACCGAAACCAGACCTATCCAGCTACGCGGAGAGATTATCTTGAGCAACTCATCTAGGCGCTCAGGGGAGTTTAGACGATCGAGGACTTCTTGCCTGAATATTTCTGCCATGATAATTCACACTAGGTAATCAGGACAACCATTGAAATATAATATAAATATATCAAACCAATAATAATTTCAATTAAATTCAGGCGCTTTTGAAAATTGAGGTCTTCTTGCCTCATTTGAAGGATCAGGATTTTATTTCAACCTCATCCGCAGGACTGTGACGATGAATGATGCGACTGACGGAAATATTTGGCCAACACCTCTACCCTGTTTTCCATTGGCTCGCCCCCAGCGTTTTTAGTCACCATCATTCCCTATATTGTAGACAAATGACTGATCCTGGTCCGAACATCTGATTCATGAAAGGTTGCAGACGCGA
>CAITZA010000226.1 GCA_903896745.1 uncultured Desulfomonile sp.
AGGAAGACCTCGTCTGATGGAAACGGCGACAAAGAAAATGATGATGACGATGAAAAAGACGACGATGATGATAAGGAACCCGAAGGCTTTGATCGCCTTTGGGATGTGGTTACATTAGGATAGAGTCCTTAGTGCGATTGTTCCATATTTGATGAGCCCGGGATTCAATGCTTTTCTTGCATTTTGGCGTATCCTGTGAGGTTGTTCTACTGCAGCGTACGATCAAATCTTTGAGAGTCTCCCCGGCAATAAGCCGGGGGCTTACCATCTTTTTGTTAGTTTACTCCATCGGATATGCGTGAACCCATAGCACAGCGCCTAATTCGACCTTCTTGTCCTTATTTTCGAGCTTGATAGGGTTATCTGCTTCCATGATTGCCGAAAAGCCCCACCATCCCGCCTTTGGCATCACAAATGAAAAATAGCCAACCTCGTTGGTCTTGACAACCTGCGCCACATGTGAATCTGTCGGGGCCTTGGTCTTGCCCTTCCCCCAGAACTCTACCTCAACTTCACAATCCCCAACCGGCTTACTATCCTTGAGAACCCGACCGGTGAAAATATTCCCTGCATACAGGCTGTAGGGTCGAGTCAGAGGAACTATCTCAGCGGGAAGACCGGCTTCTTTAGCTATAGGCTTGTCCCAGCCCTCTTCTGCGCCCAAAGCGTCAACTATAACTTTAGTCACGTGAACTATGAACTTGTCTTCAGCCGGCTCCCAGTAAGGCTTGGGAACCATGTAGAAAATGTAATCCGCAGGCTTGGTGATCCTGTATGTGGATTCCCACGTCGATTTTCCGTCAACCTTTTTTTCCTTCAAGCTGTCAAGAAGGCTGGTAACTTTGTCACCCACAACCACACCAAATTTTTCAGGCTTGTCCATCTGCATCTGTGGACCGCCCTCGAATGGATGTGTGAACTGAAGCAGCAATCCTATTTCCTTCTTGTCATCTTTACCCACAACGTCATTGGAAGGGATTATCATTCCGAAATGAGCCATGGAAACAGTAGCGCAAAATATTAACAATACGCCAAGGCCAAATCCAGCAGTCACTTTTTTCATTTTTGCGAGCTCCTTTGTTTAGCAGTAATCCTGGAAACAGGACGCACAATAGCACTGCACATGTTATCGTGCCACAACACAATTATCAACTGAAAAATCTGGCGCGTTCTGTTTTGCAGGAACAAGGCAGGCAATAACTGGAAAACGATTTATACGAGAAGGTATTTTCTCATGACCTCTTCATTATCCCTTAATTCTTCTATGGTTCCGGAATACTTTATTAGGCCGTTATCGAGTATATAGCCGCGATCGCTTAGACGAAGGGCTGTTCTCTGGTTCTGTTCAGCCAGGAGTATGGTAAGACCGGCTCTTTTTAGTTCGAGAATATGTTCTTCCAGCATGCTTACGAGCATTGGAGCGAGTCCTTCCGTTGGTTCGTCAAGCAGTAGGAGTTCGGGGTTGGTAACCAGCGCCCTTGCGATAGTTAGCATTTGTTGCTCACCGCCACTGAGTAAACCGGCTTTGCGGTTTCGGATATGTCCAAGAGGCGTGAAGAAATCATAGACCCGTCTCCTGTCCCATGAGTCGGGCTTGTCTGTTTGTACTTCGGATATTTCGAGGTTTTCATCGACCGTGAGATCAGCGAACACCCTTCGGTCATCCGGCACAAAACCAATACCCATTCTGGCGACAAGATACGGTTGTTTTCCGGTGATTTCGGTTCCCTTGAACGTTATGCCTCCGTTTCTCGGGGGCGTCAGACCTATGACACTCTTCATGGTGGTGCTCTTCCCGGCGCCATTTCTCCCCAAGAGGCAAACTATTTCCCCTTTGGAGACCTTAAATGAAACTCCAAACAATATATGACTCAAACCGTAGAAAGTATGAA
>CAITZA010000227.1 GCA_903896745.1 uncultured Desulfomonile sp.
CATGAAGCTTCTATCGCAATGGTTTCGGGTTTCCGAATTTGCGTATATGGCCGCCATAGTCAACACCATGGGGGGTGTCGGAGCCCTGACGGCAGCGGCGCCGCTAGCCTACATGACCAGTGAGGTGGGCTGGAGGATGTCCTTTGAACTGATCGGACTTGTCACCCTGGTAATGGCTTTGCTGGTTTGGCTTACTGTCAGGAACCGTCCGTCGGACCTGGGTTGGCCATCTATTGCGGAAATTGATCACCGTGGATCCGGTGTTGTAACTCCGCCCCAAACTATCGGTTTGCTCCAGGGCGCTAAACGCGTCCTGACTGAAAAGTACTTCTGGCCTATCGCTTTATGGTTTTTCCTTGTGTGCGGAATATTTTTCGGTTTTGGAGGACTGTGGGCAGGGCCCTATTTGATGCATACCTATGGAATGAATAGGGCGGAGGCTGGATCAATCCTGAACATGATAGCCGTCGGACTTATTGTTGGAAGCCCATTTCACAGTTTTGTATCAAGCCGCATTCTGTGTAGCCGAAAGAAGACCCTTACCCTGTCAACCGCCTGTCTTGCCATGCTGTTGGCGTTCCTCAGCGCATATCCCTCAGGATTGCCTGTCGCATGCCTCTACATTTTCATGTTCCTGTTGTCAGTGACAGCGTCAGCCATAGTTGTGATTGCATTTACCACGACCAAGGAACTGTTTCCGGTTGAGATCGCCGGCACTTCTGTGGGAGCGGTCAATCTGTTTCCCTTTTTGGGAGGCGCCATTTTTCAGCCGGTTATGGGCAGCATACTGGACAGTTTTACGAAGACCAATACAGGCGCTTATTCCATAGAAGCGTATTCGTCAATGATACTTTTCATGCTAGCGGCCTCTATCGTGGCATTTCTGGCTACATTTTTCATGAAGGACACCCTTTAATCCAGCGCAGGTAAAAAGCGCGCCTGTTAACATATTTTTCCACCAGTGGGATTCATCATGAAAATATTGTTAATCCGGCCAGGCGCGCTTGGCGATACCATACTTACTCTTCCCGTTATTGACGCTATTCGTTCCAAACATCCAGATTCGGAAATCACCCTGCTGGGATCTAGCCAATTCAGTTTCCTCCTTCCTCAGGACATCAGAACCGTATCATATGAAAGCCGCGAGTGGGCCTGGATTTTTGAGGCGTCACCCTGCCACAACCTGCCCTCCAAAACCGATATCGACGTCGCCTATGTCGTATTGAAAAACAGCAATACTGTCGTCAGAAACCTTCACAATGCCGGCATTCCGACAATTGTGGCATCTTCCAGTCCACAGGAAGGAGTAAGCCTCGTTCAAACCTTGTGTCGCAGACTATGTCTGCCGGATCCCCAAAGAAAGGCATGGCTTGAACAGTTTCAAACCAAGAGGAAATATAACCGCTTGTGGGTGGCGCCAGGAAGCGGTTCGAGAAAAAAAAACGCCCCTATAGCCCTGTTCTCGGAAGCCGTGCGTGTCATACGTGAACACCATGACGTCGAATTGGTTGTCACACTTGGGGAGTCCGATCGGTGGTTTCTCGACGATGAGGACTTCGTAGGGTTCACCAAGGGTTCCAACGCAAAAACAATACATGATTCGTCACTTCAGAATATTATGCTAACATGCTGTAATAGCGTGTTATATATAGGTAACGATTCGGGCGCGTCACATCTTGCGGCAGCATTAAATATTCCGGCGATACTTTTTTTTACTGTAACGGATCCTCAAGTCTGGGGGCCGTTTGCGCCTACTAAGAACCTGTTATTTCAGCGGGTTACCGGCAGGCATATCATTGGTTCAAGAGAACATGAGGACCTTCTGAGACGGATTGCGGGCTTTGCGACCAAGCACATTAGTGAATCCAATACTAGATATTTTCGATCCAACCTCTCATAATCACGACGCGTTACGCGCACGCGCTATCTGAACATTTTTAGTACATCATTTATTATGCTATATCAATATGTTAAGCGCCTTTTATTAAAGCGTTACACGAGTATTAGTTTTTTATATTTAATTTAAAATCTAGTTTATTTGTTCAACTATCGTTTTTTATGCTGTTTTTTGTTGACATAATTTATCTTATCTGTAAAGTCCGGTTTTAACAAATCGTTGCTCCTGGGAGGGAGGGTATGAATTCAATGAAGTATCGTATGCTACTGGTATGTCTAAGTGTTTCTATGATGATCTTCGCAAGTCAGGCGATGGCGTGGACCATCGTTCAAGCCGCCGCCAATGACGCCAAGGAAGACCTGTACGCCCCGGTTTCATCCAAACCGCAGATTATTTCGAAGGTGAAGGATAAGCCAATTACAAAAGTCAAACCTCTGCAGGGTTACATGCCATATCAGGCGGAGGTTCAGTCCCAGAGATTAGTGGAAGGCCAGGGCCTCGCTCAGTGCTGGCTACCTGTAACCAGACACAAGGGATGGGAGTTGGACGCTCAGGCCCTTTTCGCCAGAACCAAAGGCAAAACGGTTTATTGGAATACCAATTATGGTTACGGTGGTGGTTATGGTGGATACGGTTATCAAAATTATGTTGATTTCAACTCACAACTTGGTTTGCCGGAACACGCAGTAGTTCCAACATTTTCGGCAAAATACAGATTTCAGCCACGCTGGTCGATGCAATATTCGATCATGCCCACATCCTTTGAGGCTACCACGAATCCTGACAACTACTTTCAGTTTGGTACGCTCAACTACACTACGGGTCAGGGAGTGAAATCGAAGTGGGAGAGGCTTTATCAGAGGATTGGTCTGGTTTATGACCCGATTTTGACCCAGACATCGAGAGTTGGGGTGTTTGCGGATTATGTCAGGCTGAATGAACGCCTGAGCGTTTATCAACCTGGGTGTTGTGGCTCTGCTTTTGATAATGACATGAACATGACGATGGCCGGGATTGAAATTGAGAAATGCCTGAAGTCATCACGATTCTGGAACACCCTGTCTGTTGAAGGTCGTGCTGGCGTGGCATTCGGCGATGATGGCCAGGGATCGGACTTAACAGCCGGCCTCAAGTATTCGCTGGCCTTCAGTAACGGCAGAACCGGTTTTGTCAAGGGTGGTTACCGTTACATTACCTACAAGAAGAAATATAGCGATGCAAAAATGATAGATACAGCCATGGACGGTGGATTCGTAGAGATGGGATTCGTTTTCTAAACCGGATTTAAATACGCAGCGGCTTACTGGAGGGATCGCTGCGTAAGAGGATTTCTCAAGGCGCTTCAAGGAAAAATGTGATCAAGCCCGACTGTCCTTGAATCGCCTCCCTCCCAGCTCATTTAAACAGTCGGGCTTTTTTCTCAAACATCGCCTCAATTATCCCTGCCAACACCGCCTCTTGCATTAATCATAAAAATGATGAACCTTAATAAATCAATTCAGGGTTAAACCTACCAACGCTGAGCATTTTTTTGTTATGGCGGTTCAAGTTGATATGAATCTGGAAGAAGCCGTTTTGCAGTTCATCCTTGAGAATCCGGGCTCGCTAAAGAGCGTCATATCGGAAGCGTTTCGCCTGTCGGATTACAGATTGCACAGAGTGTTCAGGCATATAAACCGGGAACTCGATGGATGCTGTCTGAGGCACGACGCCACCAACGGGGTTTGGGTAGTTAATATTGATTCAGGAATGTGTCTTGGACACGAGTGGGTCGGCGCCGGCAACGGAGGGTTCAGGCAGTGCCATGAAAAACCGCTGTTTTCAGATGGTCGCTGTTACAAACATTCGGAGTTTGAGAATCCTGAACTTACTGCTTTCAAGAGGAGACTCACATATCTCATTGGGCCATGTGACCCCAATCCCTGGCATTTGACCCAGTTGTCACTCGATGCTGTCGAGGAATTATTCCAGACTCTTCGACGCATTTCTCCAATGACTCAGAAAGATTTTGACGAGCGTATCAGGTTGTTGAAGGTCATAATATCTGCCAGAGCATGGTTAAAATGGAAGGACCTCATGCGTCAAAGGGGGGCAGGAAACAGGATTCCTCCAGAGTTTGAGCAACGCCATCGCTCCTCGTCTGTGAATACCTTTGAGTATAGCATAAGAAAATATTATGTGATTCTAGAGATATCTCCTGATTCCACGAAAGAAGAGGCTCTCAGGGCCTGGAAGCGACTGGCAAAACTTTATCATCCTGACTCCAGCGCAGGAAAGGCGAGCGATGAAGAAAAAATGAAAGAAATCAATTATGCCAAGGATCGCATTTTCCGTTTCAGGCGGTGGGATTAGGTTTGACCAGCCTGTTGTCTGGGTGGGCCTGTAAAAAACAAAAAGGGATCCTATAGATCCCTTTTGAACGAACTATTCAAACTTATCGAAGATTTTCAGCTACCAGATAGTCCCGAAGACGCCATCATTTGGAGCGGCTAACAGGTTGTCGGAGGATTTTTCCTTCCCGGACATTGGTGACATTCTAACAGGAGCGCCCTGACCGTAACCCATGGATTTTTGAGGCATCGCAGGACGGTAACCCATCCCATAGGCGGGTGGCATAGGACCGCACACGGGTGGCGCGCATTTAATAATTGGAGCGCATATAACGGGCGGCGCCAAGGCGGCTGGGCCACAAGCCATTTTCGGACCGCATGAACGCGGCGAGCAATCGAGGCAGTCGATCAATTTATCGACAACCTTGAAGGGCAGCCCAATAACACCTGTAACGATATTAAAAGCTCCAGAGAATATTTTCAAAAGGGGGCCAGGCTCACAAGAAGGTGGCGCGCATGGCGGAGGACCACACATGGGCTGAGGACCGCACATTGGTGGCGGAGCGCACATCGGTGGCTTACAAATCGGGCCTCCGGCGAAAGTCGGCGCAGCGATGGCCACAACCATAAAACTGACCACCAAGACGCTTACCATTAGTCTCGCTTTCATAAACTACTCCTTCCATACAAGTTTCTCAAGGTCTCCCTTTACCCCCGGAGAAACTAAATTTCCCTCATATAAAAATGCTTGAGGTTACAGTATCAGAAAACATATCAAGATGTCAATAGCTAAATCGTTTTTTACTTTATAGGATTAACCAACCGTCTTGTTTAGGTTATTGCGGGTGTTCTTCCCATAGCCCCTGGCTTGGCTCCGAAGACGACACCTCAGGCCTGTCAGGAAAACCTACCCCTCCACAACCGAAATCCAGTGATTTGCAAGGCTCCAGCCTCTCGTCAACCACTAATGTTAAACTTCCACCTTGTCCCTTTTCCCAGTGACATACGCTCATAGGAATTATGGCGTCACGATTTCCGTCAAATTGGATTTTGCCTCTCGCTCCATCAATAGTAAGGTTCGCAATGAAACTGGGGGCTTTCCCCTGAGAGGAGTCATCGAAACATCCGCCACGCATACAGGAAAAAAACACGTTTGCTATATCATAGCCTTGCGCTGCCATATCCAGATCAGCAGGATACCAGGGCTGTCCAGCGAACTTTTTCCCAAATTCTTGCGGGTTCAGTATGGAACAGAGGGTTTTGATACCTAAACCGACATCTCCCAATTTCTCTATTGGCTCAGGGTAGGCTGTCAGACTTTGGGGGCCGACAAGAGGAACCTTCCTATCCAGGCCTTTGGATCTGTAAGCCTTGATGAAACCGGGAGCGGTTTCTTCAGAAAAAGCTGCAAAAACAAAATCAGGTTTTGATTGTTCAATCTTTTGAAAAACGTGGTCATACGTCTGCGAATCCGCGGGAATCATCCATCTGTCGCCAAAAGAGCCACCAACCCTCTCCATTCCCAACGCGAAAAAATCTCCCTGTTCATTTCCCCTGAAAGTGTTATCCCCCGTAATGAAGACCTTGTGGCCAAGATTGAGAAAGGCCCATTTAGCCAGTGGCTGGGATGACACATAGTTGTTCGGAGACACCCTTAGAATATTTGGCCTGCACATTTCACCCGCCACAAACCTTACTGCAGGGTTGGTCACAAAGATAAGCGCCTCTGAAACAGTTGCGCCCAAAACCACCTGTTCGGTTCTTTGTAAATCTGTTGGAGCGACAATTGCCTTGACATCGGGATTCCTGATCAATACGGCAAGAGATTCCAGAAGCGACTCTTCTGTATTGGAATATTCCATTTTCTGAAAGTAAATGGAGGGATTGAGGTTTTTTTCTTTGAAAAATACCTCAAAACCGGCAATCAAAGACGCTTCCTCAGATATGCCTTCCTGCTTTGGAACCAGGAATCCAACCATCGGGACTTTGGTATCATTCGCCAGGCAACATGATGTGAATGTTCCCACAAAAATTATGGCGAATAAAACGGGAAAAAAGATCTTTTTCGAAAATCCGGATGTCCGTTTTTCTGAAGACGACCTGTTCCAGGAACCTGTTTCGTTCCACAGCGGACTGGCATAGTTGCTTGATAAGAATTTCATGTGGTTTTTCTTGTCTGAAAATTTGACCATTTCTTTTCAAAAAAAGTCAGAATTTTTTGATGCGCCGTCATGCAAGTTTTTTCAACACGGATTCGGCGACATCCTAAACCAAAGTCCATGATGTGTAAAGCATAGTGGAACAAAAGCGCGTCAAGTTTTAGAAATTAGCCAGGTTGAAAGGGATTGCTTACCTGGCGGAGGGGTTGGGGGCAACCCGGTTATTTGAATCTTCCGGGTTCTGAGGCTTTACGGATTGTGTCGAAGCGTCGAGGTGTTGTTGAATAGCCTTAATGCCTGACTGTAATCCTTCTATGATGTCTTTGTTCTTCTCCTGAAATTTCCTGAGTTCCTGAAATCCCTTGTCCATATCTTCGAGGACTTTCTGGGAACCTTGCGCCACCCCTTCAGTCAGGGGTTTAATAACATTTTCGGCAAGCTCCTTACCTGTCTGAACCATCTTCTCGGGTAGTTCCGAACGGTTGGGGTCATTGCGTATGGCGTCGAGTTGACCTTTGACGGTTCCTTTTACGACAGGATAGAGTTTTCTGGAGAGGAGTTCGGAATCTTCTTCAAGCTTGGCGTCAGGGGTTTCTTTGAGAGTTTGTTTGAGTTTTTCGCCGGCAGCGCTTGTTGCGCCCTGAACGAAAGGATGAGCTGTTTCTACGGCCTTTTTTCCGTCAGCAGAATCAAGGCGATCGGAAATTATCCTGAATGCGCCATAAACGGCAAGAGACAGTATAACCGCGGCTACAAGCCATTTAACATAGGTTGACATGAGGCTCTTGTTGGAAAGCGCCCGGCGATAGTGACATCCGGGCGCTTCAAAAAAAAATGCGTCAGGTATTCAACCTATTGCATGGGACGTCCCCATGAATAGGACGCTGGGGCGGAAGTTTTGTAACTGGTTTTCTTGTAAGTTTTCTTGGGAGCGCATACCGGCGGGGGACATTCCATACGCACCCCTACTACCCTGCAGCTTCTCGGCGCAAAAGAATCCTGTGAGCATTTTATAATAGCCATTTCGGAGGCGTGTCCCGGAGTTGGTCCAACTCCCTGATACATTGCTCCGCGGAAGTTCTTGGCTGTAGCCACAAAAAATGCGTCCGACGTGGTGGGGCCAACAACCGTCAACAGCATAACCATGGCCACCAAAACAAATAGCGACTTCCTAAACATTTCATACCTCCTATAATGTAAAAGAAAGTATACCCTTTCACGCTTCAGACAACAAAATTCCAGTTAAGTTGCCTGATGCAAAAAAAATTGCGTCAAAGGGCCATATACCCTCTCCCCAACATTCCTTGCGGCCTAGTTTACCAAACTGTGGCCGAAATGACAACATCTTAAAAAGTACTCCCGCGAGTGTTCCTTCAGGTTGAGTGCGTCAGCCTGGGACGCAGGAAATATCATTGATCATCGCCTGCTTAGACCGCAGTTTCATCCGGATTCCTGAAAAGCGTCTGCCCCGTGGCCTCGCGTACACTGCTCCAAAGTTCACCATTCAGGTCTACCTTCTTGCGTCCTGTTGTCACCATGTCAAAAGGCACGCACACAAACTGCTCGTTCCAGATGCCAACCATGACATCAGTTTTCCCGGCCATTCCAACATGCACGGCATTTTGCCCAAGGAATCCACAGAAAACAGAATCATCCGAAGTGGCAGGCACAGACCTGATTGTGTAACTCGGGTCTATATACTTGAGATTGATTTCTATGTTTTTTTCCCTGAAATAACTGGAAATCCTGTCTTTGAGATATATCCCGATATCACCGAGCCGTTTGTTTCCCGAAGGATCGGCCCCATTTATACCACAATATTTCTGCCCGGCGCCCTCAGCGACAACTATGACTGCGTGCTTTCTCTCTGCAAGCCTTTTCTCAAGAACCGACAGGAAACCAAACGGCCCCTCCATTTCAAAATCGGCTTCCGGTATCAGCACAAAGTTGGCATACCTTTTATCCAGAGCGGCATTGGCGGCAATAAATCCGGATTCCCGCCCCATAAGCTTGACAAGCCCGATTCCATTGGGCGCCCCGTTTGCTTCAACATGAGCGCACCCTATCACTTCAGCAGCAATGCTAACCGCTGTATTGAATCCAAAGGATCTGGACAAATACAATATGTCATTATCAATCGTTTTGGGAATTCCAATGACTGAAATTCGATCATGCCGCGCTTCAATCTCATCTGAAATCTTTGCGGCGGCTCTGAACGTGCCGTCACCGCCGATCAGAAAAAGTATGCCAATATTCATACGCTCGAGGGCGTCAACTATTTCTGAAATATTCTGGGGGCCCCTTGAAGAAGAGAGAATTGTTCCGCCGAGTTCGTTAATTTCTGAGACAACTTCAGGGGTCAGTTCGAGAATGGAATGTCCATATTGGGGGATAAAACCCTGAAGCCCGTATCGGATGCCAAGGATATTCCTTACCCCATAGGCATGATAAAGGGTAAGCACTATGGAACGTATCACGTTGTTCAGACCGGGACACAAACCACCACACGTTACAATCGCGCATTTAAGCTTGCTGACATCAAAAAAAATCTTTTTTCTGGGCCCGGCTTTTAGAAACGAGAGTGGTTTGACTCCTGAAGATATGTCTTTCTCCAAGTCCTCGGCTGAAAGGCTGTAAAGAACCCGTTCAGTTTCTTCAACCCATTCCGAGGCCCTCACAGGAGATGAAATTTTTGGATCTCCAAGATTTTTGACTGAAGCGTCCATGAGGCCAAACTCCCTGGTTTAGTGTTTCCAAAAACCTGTTCCTTCACAGGTCAGGCTATGGGGACTATCTTAAACGATATGATCGCCGTTTCATCCCTGAATTCGCCAGAGGCGTCACACAAAACCATTCTAGCAGGATTTGCTTACAGATTTAAACATTAAACCTGAACAGGACAATGTCTCCATCCTGTATAACATATTCCTTGCCCTCCAGCCTGACCTTGCCAGCCTTGGAAGCGGCAGCCATTGAGCCATATTCCCTGAAATCATCAAAAGCGACTACCTCTGCCCGAATAAAACCGCGCTCGATATCCGAATGAATGACACCGGCCGCTTTCAGAGCTGTCTTTCCCTTGCTTAGGGGCCAGGCGCGAACTTCCGGCTCTCCAGCCGTCAAGAACACTATCAGGTTAAGCAAGCTAAATGATTTCTTGACAATGCGATCTTTGGCGCCTTCATCCAATGACATTTCGGACAAGAACTCCTCAGCTTCTTCTGGGGATAGTCTTGCAATCTCGGCCTCAGTGTCCGCATAAAGCCAGTCTACCATTACACCTGATGCGCCTCCGGCGCTTTCAGACAATTTCGTGAGATATTCCTGAATATCTTCCCTGGATTTTTCTTCGCCGGCATTGACAAGCGCAATCATGGGTTTGGCCGTTAGAAACGCAAATCCGCGCATTTTTTCAGACTGAACAATGCCCGGCGACAACCGAAGGGGGCTGCCTTGATCCAGCATGTCTTTTGCCTGATGCAAGAGGTCGTGCTCTTCAAGAAGCTCTTTCCTGCCGCGTTGCATGTCTTTTGAAATTCGCTCAAGCCTTTTCTCGATCGTGACCAGGTCCGAAAGAATCATTTCGTCTTGGATCAGATTATAATCGCGAACAGGATCAGGAGCTTCCATCGAGGGGGATTCAAAGAATTGGAGAACTACGACGAGCGCTTCAACCGGTCTGATATGCGCAAGGATTTTGTCACCAAGAGAGTGTCCTGATTTGGAATCACCACTTATACCAGATATATCTAGATACTCGACATGAACCGGGGTGACTTTTTTGGGTTTGTGATACTTGGCAAGAAAATCAAGCCTGTAATCTGATACTTTTACAACGCCTATTCCAGGTTCCTGCCGGCCCTTGCGGTCCAGGACTTCCACGCCGCCGGTCAAGGCCTTGAACACCACGGTCTTGCCACTGCCTGGCAAACCTACAATCCCCAGCTTCAATTTGTTTGTGTCCTTTCAAAAGAGTAGATGATTTGGTGAAGGTTATTGAGAAGATCGAGTAAATCTTATGTAGAGACGGAGCTGATTTGAGTCGGTCCTGGAGGGAATCAAAGCCTTTCCTTCTATCTGGAGGGTTCCGGCTTCAACAGAACCATGATTTACAAGGGCCGAAGCCAGGTCCGCATATTTGTTACTGGGTATGACTACCCCTACCATGACCTCCCCAAAACTGTTTCTTGTTTTCTCATCTACAATCTTGCCTTCAAGGTTTGGGAGCACATTTCTGAGGGATTCAATGGCGAGGTCTACGCGTGGGCTTTCAACTGTCAGGTTATCTCCACCGATTTCATCGGCTATGGTAGGAAAACGCCATACCGGCGCTGAACTGACCGTGTTTGCCGCCTGATTGGCCGCCAACATGGGCAGTCTCGGGGCGCTGGCCACAGGAGGAGGCGCAGCCTGCCCCTGGCTTTGCGAAACCCTGTTTATATGCGCTCCACCGTCAACCGCAGACGCAATACTCCTGGCGCCGGCAATTGGAGCAATAGCGAGGCTGGTATCAACAGGGGTATTGTTATATGCCATAAAAGCGACAACAACGATCAGGGCAAGGGAAACAGCCCCAACCGGCACAGGAATCTGGGGAACTGAATCGAGAAAGTTTTTTATGAAGGATTTTATGCTAGCAAATTTGGATTTGGGATGAATTCTTGAATTGAGTTGTTCGAGGAAGTCGGAAGGAGGCGAAACAGGTTGGAGATTATTTAACGCCTGCATCGTCAGCTTGTACCAGTTATAGTCTTCGTTACAAGCCGAACATACGGTCAGATGATCTTCCAGAACCTTGTGATCGGCCTCATCAGCCTCTCCATCAAATATCTTTCCAAAAAGTACGCTAACATTTTCACAGTCCATCATGACAAGACCTTCTTCAGTTTTTCTTTAATTACCATTCTCGCCCTATGCAGTCGAGATTTGGTTGTTCCTTCCGGGAGATCAAGCATCCGGGCAATCTCTTCATACGAAAAACCTTCTATATCCCTGAGTATGACAATCTCCTTGTGATCTGGTTCAAGCTCTTCAATCGCATCCTGAACTACTTTCTGGATCTGTCTGCTCGAAAGAATATTCTCTGGATTCGTTGTAAGATCTGGAACTACTTTTTGATAACCCTCACCATCTTCATCCTGGTTCTGCGACGATCTGTTGACAAAAAAACCACGCCGCTTGAGATACTTGAACCTGTTTTTTCCCCTGTTGGTAGCTATTTGGAAAAGCCAGGTCGAAAATTTTGAATCGCCTCTAA
Source organism: uncultured Desulfomonile sp. (assembly GCA_903896745.1). Classification (GTDB taxonomy): domain Bacteria; phylum Desulfobacterota; class Desulfomonilia; order Desulfomonilales; family Desulfomonilaceae; genus CAITZA01. The sequence goes on from CAITZA010000227.1 coordinate 11,644, forward strand.
ATTTGTTCAGGTTTTGATAGGCTGCCGTAAAAATCTCCTGAGCCAGATCATTGGCCTCTTCCTGATCGCCTACAAAACGATACGCTACATTAAAAACCTTCTTTTGGTACTTGATAACAAGTTGGTTGAAAGCCTCCTGATCCCCACGAGCGCACCTGCCGACCAGTTCGTCATCATCATCACCGCCAGACTTTGAACTCGGGATCATTGCCAAACTTGCTAGGGTAAGACAAAAGAAACTCAGAATTGTTTCAGGGGATATATCCACTTGGGTATTTTTTTCTCCGGGACGATGTATCTGAAAAACTATGGTAACAGCGTCATAATGTCAACCAATAAGACCATGTTGCAAGGTGATGCTAACAATTTGACAAACTTGCCACCAAGATGACTGCCAGAATAATTGGACGACCGACATATCGCTACCACGCGCAGAACCGGTGGCGTCAGACAAAAAAAATGTGCAGCAGCGCGCCCCCCAAAGATCCCATACAAAGACACTAGAAAATGTTGGTAGCCGAACAGAACAGAGATTATCCAAAACCAAACTCATCTTGAGGAATTAGCCACAACCCTGGGACATCTGTCAGCCTCTAGCTTGACAGAAATGCCTTGTATGCCTTGTGACACATCCAGATGTCATCCTTGGCGCAGATTTCGAAGGGGGAATGCATGCCAAGAATTGGGGGGCCGCAATCTATTATGTCAATACCTGCATTTGCAAGGAATTTTGCCACAGTTCCACCGCCGCCCTCATCAACCTTGCCCAGACCCGCAGTTTGCCATATTATTTTGTTATCATTAAATAATCGTCTTACCCAGGAAGCGTATTCCGCGTTGGCGTCCGACCCCATGTATTTACCGCCACTTCCCGTATATTTTGTAATACCTATTCCATGACCAATCCTGGAATTGTTTCGTTTCTCATACATCTCCGAATAAGTCGGGTCAACAGCCGCTGTCACATCTCCTGAAAGAGCCTTTCCGTTGGAAAATATCTTGCGCAGATTTCTCTGTGTCGCTTCAAGACCTGTCATTTCCATAAGCTCGAACAGGAAGTTTTCGAGAGCAAACGACTTTGCGCTTGTGTTACCCTCCGAGCCGATTTCTTCCTTGTCGTAACAGATAACTATAGCTGTATGTTCCGGTTCATCGACTTCCAGTAGCGCTGAAACTCCTGCAAAGGCGCAAACTCTGTCGTCCTGGCCATATCCGGCGATCATGGAACGATCCAATCCGGCGTCCCTCGCAGGTTCCGCAGGAACAATTTCGATCTCTGCGCTAACGAAATCCTCTTCGGTTATGCCATATCGCTTGTTAAGCAGATCGAGGGTTGCAAGCTTGACGCGATCCGAAGCCTCTTTGTCTTCATAGGGGGCTCCGCCGATTATAACATTCAGATTTTCTGCAGGAATAAACTCTGAAGCCTTTTGTTCCATCTGTTTTCGCGACAGATGCGGAAGCAGGTCCGGGATACTCAGAACTGGATCATCAGGATCCAGGCCTATCTGTATTTCAACAACCTTGCCGTCCTGACGAACAACGGTTCCAACCATTGCCAGCGATCTGGCTACCCATTGATATTTCTTGATCCCTCCGTAGTAATGGGTCTTCAGGATTGCAAGCCCGACGTCTTCATATAGAGGATTGGGTTTTAGATCCAGTCTCGGGCTATCAATATGTGAGGTAACTATCCTGACTCCCTCTGAGAGAGGCTTTGACCCTGTAAAAGCAAGGGCTATCAATTTGCCGCGTGAATTAAAAAACAGCTTTCTGCAACCCTTAGGGGCCTTGTAAATGTCCTCATACCCTCTCTGTGTCGCCATCAGCAGAATTTCTGTAACACATCTTCTTTCGGTTCTGGCGGAGTTCAGGAATTTCTTGTAAGCCACAGCGTATTCCGTGACGGAGACCTTGTCTTCCTCAGACAGACTATCCCAGACCCTGAACTTTTCCATCAGCAGTTTTTCTTTTAACGAGGATGTCCTGGCAGATTCTTTTTTCTCTTTCATTCAATTTTACCGTCTACTTTTTCAGTTCCAGAAACCTAACGCCTGGATTTCCAGGGAGGATCCAATGGGTTGAAAGCTTCTGAGATTGACCTGGGCTGATCAGGTTCGGGACCGAGGGCTCCGGCATTGGTGGCGGAGGCAGCCTTGAGCGGCGGATAATTCTTTCTTTCCAGAAAATCGCGGGCGGTATTTATTGGGGTGGCGAATCCGATTCCCTGACTCTTCCATAACAAAATCGTGTTTATCCCTATAACTTCACCATTCATGTTAAACAGGGGACCGCCGGAATTTCCCAGGTTCATCGCAGCGTCAATCTGAATAAGGGGAGGATAGCCAGACCCCGGAATCATCCTCTTTTGCGCGCTGACAATCCCTATCATGATCGACTGGCCTATTCCATAGGGATTACCTATACCTATCACCCATTCTCCAAGATCAATATTGTCCGAATTTCCCATACGCACAGGTTCAAGTCCATTTGCGTCTATCTTGATCAGGGCTATGTCGTTTTTGTTATCCTTGAACAAAACGCGGGCCGGATATTTTGAGCCTGTGAGGAGCTCCACTTCGATCTGGGTTCCATTTCTCAGGACATGCTCATTGGTTATGATATGTCCGGTTTGAGAAATAATGAATCCGGACCCGTAACCAGTCGCCTTGCTGTTAGAGTCAGAGCTCAATCCGAGGTTTCCAAAAGACCAGGACGATCCACCATCAAGCATCCTTATGGAAACTACAGATTTGTTAACTTTCTTTATGAGTTCCCTCACATCGGGATAAAGCGATTTGCCCGGAATAGCGGTCTCGTCTCTTGAGGCTGTTGTCTCAGGTTTGTAAGGAACAGGAGTGAGCCCAATACCACCTTTGATGGTAGAATCGGACGCGGCGTCCTTAAGCTCTCTGGCAAAACCAGCGCCACTCTTGGACGACACAGAATTCGAGGCTGGACGATAATTTGAGCCCTGAGCATACGAATTTTCGGGAAGTGTGAACGAAAAAAAACAAAAATATGCTAACATGAGCGTGATTCCATGTCGGAAAGCCGTCATAAATAACTCCTAAAAACGGTTTCCCGAAAGGAACCTAAGAGTCTGAAAGGTCCTCCGGGGAGTTGAAAGTTGGTATAAACCGGGCATGGCGCGTTGTCAATCTATTTCTATATTTTCATTGACACATTCGATATGTTTAATCTATTTTTTAATGTTGTTCATTAATGTTTTTCATGAATAAGTCACAAGGATAAAAGCATGTATGAAGTCGAAATCATAACAGGGTTTTCGGCGGCTCACCGCCTTAGGGATTACAAAGGCAAATGCGAACATTTGCACGGACACAATTACAGGGTTCATGTCATTGCGCGCTCTGAAGCGCCAGGCCATAGCGGCATGGTTATTGATTTCGGAGATCTCAAGAAAGCCGCCAACCAGATAATGGACTCACTGGATCACTCGTATCTTAACGACAATGCTCCGTTTGACAAGACAGAGCCTTCTGCCGAAAACATTGCGGCGCATATTTTTTATCGACTTCAATCGATTATACCGGAATATGCGACCATGTTACATAGTGTGTCCGTATGGGAATCAGACACATCCAGGGCGACGTTTATCAAAGACTAGATGACACTTGTAATCATTACCCTAACACAATATCAGGAGCAAGCAGGTGGATAACAACTTCATACCTGACATTCAGAGCCTTCCAGACGAACGCAATATTCCAATAGACAAAGTCGGAGTCAAAGGGCTGAGATATCCGATCAGTGTCAGAGACCGCGAAAAAGGTCTTCAACATACAGTCGGAATTTTTGATTTATTCGTCAACTTGCCGCACGATTTCAAGGGAACACACATGAGTCGATTCATAGAAGTCCTCAATGAATATCGTGGTGAAATATCGATGCAGAAGTTCCAGGAGGTGCTTGAAAGAATAAAATCGCGGTTAAACGCCAGAAGCGCTCACATGAACGTGGAGTTTCCATATTTTGTGGAAAAGGCAGCTCCGGTAACCGCAACTCCAGGATTGATGTCATACACGTGTTTCATGCGAGGTTCTTTGGCAGACCGGTTTGATTTGATAGTTGGGGTCGAAGTTCCTGTGACTACCGTATGTCCATGCTCAAAGGAAATTTCCGAATACGGCGCTCACAACCAGCGCGGACTGGTGCGGGTTCAACTTCGTTTCAACAAGTTTTTCTGGATTGAGGAAATCATAGAGATAGTGGAATCGTCAGTGAGTTCTGAAATTTACTCCCTTTTAAAGCGTGCTGACGAAAAATACGTTACAGAGAAGGCGTTTGATAATCCCATGTTTGTAGAGGATGTGGTAAGATCAGCGTTGTCTAGGTTGAGGGAAAAGAATAATTTTCCCTGGTATAGAATAGAAGCCGAAAATTTTGAATCCATACATAACCATAGCGCTTATGCCATGATAGAAAAAGATTTCTATCCATCACCTGACTGTTTCCGTGGCACATGCTTTATGAGTCCGAATGGAGGTCTTAAGTAATTTTTAGATAATGGCCTCAAGGAGTTATTGGTTGTGTGTGAAGTCGTTTTTCTTGACTATTCGGAACCCAGCCATTAAAATCTACATTATGGATGAACTTTATTAAACTTTTGGATTTGGTCTGACAAGAGGTTTTCCGGTTTGGGACGAATGAAATACAGACATGCATTTGCCACAATAGTTTTAACATTGATCACTCCATGTTTTTGCATGGCTTATGAGTCCGCATATTCTACCAATACCAAAAGAGAGATTCTCGACCCGATAAAAAGCCAATCCGGTTACAGTCCGCAGTCCCCGGGCGTTAATCCGCAATACAGGTTCAAGTTCAATCCTTCGGCGGTTCCGGCGTCCCATTCCAGCAAGACCCAAAAAGCTCCTTCGATCCGGAAAGATACGCAGCCTGTAGTGCCCGACATAGTGGGGTTATCTGACATAAAGCGTAATATGAATCCTGAATACCGACCGGCCTCTCACAAAAATACCAACAATGTCATTGCCATTCCCAGAGTTACAAAGCCAAAATGGCCCGAAATTGTCTCCATGGTTTCCGCCAATAACCCCAAAATAAAAGCCAAAGCCCTTTTTTGTGTAGACAGGTCCTCAAACAGAGTGATTCTGGCTGAAAACATCTCGGCCCCTTTACCTATAGCGTCCATAACAAAACTTCTGACCGCAATGATAGTCATCGATGACATGAACCTCACGTCAAAGGTTGTGGTTCCAAATGACATTCGTGAAGTGGCCAAGCACACTGTTGGTATACGCCCGGGAGAAGTTTTCACGGTTCAGGACCTGTTGCACGGTATGTTGATTGAATCTGGAAATGACTGTGCCGAGGCTTTGGCGAGCGCCTATCCCAAGGGGGGTCGAGCCGGATTAATTGCCACCATGAACAAAAAGGCGTCAGAATTAGGGGCTTCCAGCGTAAGAATTTTCACGCCAAGCGGTCTGGATCACAAATTTATTTTGGGCAGAAAGGACGGTAGAGAACTGCCCGGCAAGAAACCCAACATTTCAACCGCTCAGGATGTAGCCCTTGTTGCTGATCACGCTTTCAAGTATCCGCTAATCGCTCAGATATCCAGCATGAAAAAATATACCATGCGCACACTCAATGAAAAACCGAAGGATTATCCTCTTTATTCAAATGACAAACTTCTGGACAAAAACCTTCCTGTAGCAGGGGCCAAAACAGGTTTTACAAACATGGCGGGGAAATGCATTGTAGCTCTTTTCAAGAATGACGATAAAGAACACCTCGTTGTAATACTAAACACCGCGCAGCACTTCAAGGCGGCTGAAAAGATTTACCGCTGGGCCGCCAGCAGCATGTAACAACGTTAAGAGTCTCTCCGTATTCCTGCCAGACACGCAAAACTCTTTATTCATGTCCATAAAATAACAGATATTTGTTATACTGGGAATCGTGAAATCTGATTCCTGTGGATGTAAAAAAATGCTAACGGTTCCAAATTGCCTCAGGCGCAAACATTTTTTCGTTATCTTTTTTTCAGTGGCCCTGTTTTGGGCTTTACCCTGTTGGAGCGCTGAACCAACTGAAGAGTCGATCGATACAAGGGTCTTGCGAATTTTCGCTGTGAAAAAATCCCCTTATTACCATAAGCCATGGAAATCACCTGATTTCACCCAAGTCAAAGGAAGCGGCTTTTTCTTCAGTGATGAAAAGAATTTCCCTAACCGCAAGGGATTAATCCTTACAAACGCCCACACGGTTTCAATGTCGGAAAGCGTTCAGATATCCAATGGCAGGGAGAAAAGGCGCTACGAGGCAAAACTGATAGGAATCTGTAATTCAGCAGATTTTGCGGTTCTTGAGATGGAACCCCAGGAACTGAGATCCTACGAGGAAAGAAACGGAGAGATAAAACCGCTTGAATTGGGCGACAGTGACAGTTTGAGGGTGGGGGACAAGGTTCTGGGATGGGGATACCCGCTTGGTGGTGAGAGAATAAGCAAATCGGAGGCTGGCGAGATTAGCCGTATTGAGGTCAGCAGATACGCCTATTCCCAGGAATTGTGGCTCATGGTACAGGCCTCGCTTCAGCAAAATCAGGGAAACTCGGGTGGGCCTGTACTAAAAGACGGAAAGGTAGTGGGGATATCTTTCCAGGGTATGAAAATAGGTGATCGGATAAATTATTTCATTCCAATCAATTTGGTAAAAAATCTGCTTTCCGTGTTGAATGAGCAGGATCGTATTCCGCATTGGCGCTACATGGTGCAGTTTATGTTTCCGAGGATAAAGGAATATTTTAACCTGGGGGCTGACCATGGAGGGATTCTGGTTGACTTCATAATACCAGACGGTGGCCCATACCAATTCGGAATTAGAAAGGATGACATCCTTACCGAAATAGATGGACATCCTATCGACAATTATGGTGACATTTATTTTGAACCTTTGGGCCAAAGAGTCTACTTCGCTGAAATTCTTAATCGAAAGAGAGTTGGCGATCCTTTACGCTTGAAAGTCGTAAGGGACTCGAAAGTAATTGAATTAAATGGATCCGTGACTTCTGGATTGCCCAAACTGGTTCCAAAGATTTTTACGACCGCAAATTATTTTATTCTGGGTGGAGTGGGATTCGTCGAGCTGACATCCAACTGCATAGAAAACATGGGTAAATCTGGAGAATCTTTCCAATACAGGTATCAGAACGAATTTCCTAAGAAACCCCGTCAGAAGATTGTCATAATATCAGAAATATTTCCTGAGTATGGTTTGGTTGACACAACGGGATTCCTGAATCACGTATTGAAGGTTGGGGACAGGGAAGTTCTTAACATAGAGCATCTTTACAATCTTCTGGAGGAGTTGAGAGTAAAAGGGGAAAAGAAGGCGCTGCTTGAGCTGTCCGGTAACATGAGACTGCCGCTGGATCTGTCGAACGCAGCTGAACTGGACGCCCAGATAAAAAATAAATACGGCATACTTTACATGAAGACACCAAATGGATTTTTTCAGTAGCCTGCGGCCGGGGTATCGGAAGTATTTGTTATGCGTGGTTACCCGGAATGAGAAAGAGATTCAGCACATCAAACAGTTCCCTGAAATTTACCGGTTTGGATACATATGCGTCCATCCCAACTGCAAGACATTTGTCGCGATCGTCCTTTAGGGCATGAGCTGTCATAGCCACAATGGGTATGTGCCCGCCAAATTCATGTTCCATATCCCTTATGCGTCGGGTCGCCTCTAAACCATCCATCTCGGGCATGGAAATATCCATGAGAATTATGTCGAAGTGTTCTTTTGCCAGCAGTTCAATGGCTATTTTCCCGTTTTCAGCCAACGTGACGCAGTGACCGGCCTTTTCGAGAATTTTCCTTGCGAGAGTGGAGTTTACAATATTATCTTCCGCCAGCAGAATTCTGGCGCCTTTGGCGTTGCCCTGTCTGGAGCTTATTTGAGGCAGTTTTTTCTCTTTGTCGAAGCAGACATATGCAAGAGCCCTTGCCAGCGCTTCCTTCAACTCCGATTCCTGAACGGGCTTTGTCAGATATGCCTCGACACCAAGTTCCTTACATTTTGTGAGATCACCCTGTTGACCGGCTGATGTTAGCATTACCAGGCTCGCCTCGGAAAAGTCCGCGGATTTCTTGATTTCCCGGGCAAGCTCAAAACCATCCATTACAGGCATCATTCCATCCAGGATTGCCAGGTTAAAAGGCCTTTTTTCATTAAACGCAAGTTGCAGTTTTTCAAGCGCCTCGGCCCCACTAGCGGCGCATTCGGTATTCATCTTCCACCGCTTCAGCAATTCCTCCAGAATTTTTCTGTTTGTTGCATTATCATCGACTATGAGAGCGTTTTTCCCAAGCATGATGTCCAAATCAGCCGGTTTGGCATGGAAAACTACGGAACAGGCCGGTTTGAATGGCATTGTGAAATGAAAATCACTTCCCTGATCTACCACACTATGCGCCCAAATGGCTCCTCCCATGAGTTCTACTAAACGGCTGGAAATGGACAACCCGAGGCCTGTGCCCCCATAACGCCGGGTTGTAGAGGTATCAGCCTGCTCAAATGGCAAGAATATTTTTTCTATCTTGTCTGTGGCTATACCGATACCTGTGTCGGCAATGTTGAAATGCAAGACTATCTCTCCGTTCGTTTCATCCAGCAATTCCACAGAAACAAGGATTTCTCCGGTTTCCGTGAATTTGATCGCATTGCTTACAAGGTTATTGATTATCTGAACCAGCCTTACCGGGTCTCCACGCAACTGCGCTGGAACCTGATGTGAAACATCAAAAACCAGCTCAAGTTTCTTCTCGTTAGCCTGAACAGCCATAACCCTGGCAGCGCCGCCAACTACATCGCGGACGTTGAAATCGACTGACTCTATCTCCAGTTTCCCTGCTTCTATCTTTGAGAAGTCCAGAATATCATTGATGAGTTTGAGGAGCACCTCTGAGGACGATTTCACGGTCAGCAGGTATTCTCGTTGTTCAGGACTGAGTTCGGTTTCAAGCGCCAGTTGGGTCATGCCGATGATACCGTTCATCGGCGTTCGAATTTCATGGCTCATGTTCGCCAGAAATTCACTCTTGGCCCGCGCCCCCGCTTCGGCTTTCTCCCTCGCCTGTATCAATTCCGCCTCTGCCCTTTTTCTCACACTTATGTCCCGAAGAATGACTATAAATTTACGCTCTTCGTCTATTCGCATTTCACTGACGGAAACTTCTGCGGCAAAAATTGATCCATCCTTTTTCAGGGCGAATAATTCCCTTTCCAACCTTAGAGGCTCGGGTTTGTCGTAGTTGAGAATGCCATGAATAAACGGCGAATTACGCCCTACTTTAGACTGTGTGGCCAGAACTTCCAGGCTCTGCCCAACTATTTCATCCTCACGGTACCCAAAAATCGATTCTGCCGCCGGGTTGAACGAATCAATAATACCGCTTGCATCTACCGTGATTATTCCGTCCAGAGCATTGTCCACCAAAAGCCTTAAACGGATCTCATTCCGCCTCAAAGCGTCTTCAGCCGCTTTGCGACTCGTTATATCCTGAAGAAGCGTAACAGCGCCATGAATCTCACCCTCAAGGGTTATTGGAGATGAAATGTATGCCAAATGCCTTATGGAATCATTTCCGGATATCCTGACGCTTACTTCTCCTGAAACTGTTGATGTAAGATCAATAGCCCGCCTCGCAAGACAGAAGTCTACAGCGCCGCTGTTGTCCTCCACACCCTGAGCGCTAATGAAATCGTTAATCCTGCCACCCAGGATTTCTGAAAAATGCAGGTTCAGGAGTTTCTCGGCGGCGGGATTTACAAAAGTTACTCTCCCCTCATTGTCAACCACATATAACGCCTCACCCATATTATTGGTAATATTACGTAATTGTCGATTATGGGTCTCTATTTGCTGCTTCTGGAGAGCATCCCTACGTCTTGAACGTTCGTTCAGGTATAGCACAACAAGACAGGCCACTATGACCAGGCTAAATCCTATCAGTTTCTCGATAAAATCGTTGAACAGGTTCCTGAAGCTAGAATCCTCAACATACGAGAAGAAATAGGCAACCATCTGACCGCCAATGTTTTTTATCGGCATGAAGGTGATGACGTAATCTTTGCCATCTATGGAGATACCCTGACTAAACGACTTTCCTTCAGAAATGAA
>CAITZA010000228.1 GCA_903896745.1 uncultured Desulfomonile sp.
AGCGCTGTCGCCTCAAGTTTGCCGCAATCAAGTTCGACGGCCGGCAATGGCATGAGGGGCCCGTCAATGGTGAACAGGCTGCTCGGACAAACATTCATGGCTGAAGCGAGCAGTTCCGTCTGACGGTCGATATTCAACCGTATTTCAGCGACCTGGTTCCTGGCTTCTGCAGTCAGGGTCTTGGCCGTGAGGAGCTCATGACGATCTACAAGAGAAGATGACGCCAGCTTCTCAAGGTCTCTTTCAATACTATTCCTGTTCGACAACAGTGAATCTGCGCGTCCTGAAGCATCCCGCAGAGCCAGCAAACGATAAAAAGCTGATGTCACGGTTCCGACAATCTGCTGGGCGACCCTTGACCTCTGATAGCCCGCCTGCATAGTCTCATTGCACTTTATTTCCGCGAGGAATCGCGCCATGGCCGCATCCATCGGAGACCATGCCAGTTGCGCATTCCAGAATCTCGCTATTCGCTCCCGACCTGTCGAGAAATTCGTAACACCCGCCGTGCCTCCAGGATCCTGAACCTCCCACTCGCCCTCCTCCTCGATGACGTCGCTCCGGCTCCATGGAAGAAGATCCCTCTGGCTCTGATTATAAAAACCCTTGATGGTAGGCAGGGACCTAAGGCTGCTGCTCTGGGCAAGTTTACCCTTCGTGTACTCATCCCACAGGGCTGTCTGGATCTCAAGGCTGTTGTCCAGCGCAAGACGAACGCAATCATGAAGGGTCAGGTCAGTCCTGCCGTGATTAGCCTCTGCCAGAGTCCGAACCCTGTACTTTGAAATCACCATTGACGCGTTATCATCCCTGATTTGGGCAAGGTTCGTTTTGCAGGAAGGCAAAACTGACAGCGAAATCAGAATGACAGCGACGCATAAAACTTTTGAAAGCAGGGAATAATTCCTGACCCAGCCGAATGACCAGGCGGATGCGCCCTGAATACGCTTATAGAATTTATCAATGTTAATCATTGAGGTAACGCCCATAAATTAAATCAATATAAGCAAGGCATTAAAAAACTTGTATCATGTGATGGATTATATCATGAGTGATTGAAAAATGGCAATAATAAACTAAGGGTAGGGCATGCCGATGTCATCATGGCCGATCCGTCATGAAGGTCGGGCCGTGCCAGACATCCTATGCCCCCCGACCTGCCTGAAACCAATCTATAGTGTTTCAAAAAAGTGTTGCCGGAATGAGACCTAAATTGGAGATAATATGCCGTGGCGATATTCGTACAGGACGGGATGCACGTGTTCGGAAGAAATCGGCCCTCTGCCATGTGTTGTCATCCCCGACTCGATCGGGGATCCATTTATAATGGATTCCCGCTTTTGCGGGAATGACGTATAAACTCTGGACTCAATTAGCGCTTATTTTCAAGACGGCTATAGTATCTCCGGCCTGTGCGCCGGACTATTCCTCATACAACTACGCCGCCGCCGTAGGTTATCGAAGAAAACTCGTCCGGATTTAGATATGAAAAGAATGAAATGGGTTGATTCGAGTTTGTCCGATGGGCTGCGGATTATTTCAAATGCAGCGATCCAGACATGCCAATCTGAAGTGCGTCGTCGGGGTTATTTATGAGCACGCTAATTCTTTTTGTCTTTGAAGCGGGATCGATCAGGGGTGACATTTTCTGGATGACCCCTTCAAATGTCTTGCCTTTGTAAACAAAGGAAGCTGTCTTTCCGAGTTCGATTTCGGCAAGTCTGGATTCTGGCCAGTTGGCTCTGGCGTAAACCTGGCCGGTATCCACGAGCTCGAAAACTTTTTCAAGATTGTCGATAGCCTCATTAGGATTTTTGTACAAGACAGCGATTTTACCCTTGAAGGGGGCGTTTACAACGCAGGCTTCGAGATTCAGCCTGGCCTGTTTCAGTTTTGCTTCAGCCTGTTGGACCTGAGCCTCGAGAGTCTTGACATCATATTTTGCTTTTATTACGTCCTGAAAAGTGGCGGCGCGTTTGTCGTGCAACTCCTTCTGAACCTTATAGTCTTCCTGCGCCTTTTCGAGGGATGTGATGGCCACATTCAGATTTCCCGTGAATTCATCGACAATAGCCACGTGCCGATCCCTGGAAATTTCCGCAACAGCAGCTCCCTGCTCAACATTATCTCCTTCCTTGTAATCGATCCTGTCAACCAACCCACGAACTTCTGAGGGCACAGTGGCCGACC
>CAITZA010000229.1 GCA_903896745.1 uncultured Desulfomonile sp.
CGTACAACTCACAGCACAAACAGGTAACAGAGATTCCTTTGAAGGAGCCTTTTAGCAGAATCTGCGTTTCCCATTGCCGGTTGTAAGTTGTCAGTTGTCGGTTTCTATAAGTTTCTTCCCATAGTATACCAGTCTAGGCGCAGAGAAGGGTTTTGTAAACAATGACAAATATCATTGAATTACCATAGGAGAGAGCCCTGGAACGTCCCTAAGGAATCGCGACAAAGTTCTCGCCTCAACACCACTATTACTGCCAGTGTGTCGCTGATCTCCAATTCGCTTATCACAATATGTCATATACAATTTATGTCTTGCGCGCGTCATTGAAACATACAGCAACCTTCTCTCGTCATCTATCCTGCTATTTTCGTTCTTTCCCGGCAAGTATTCATCTTCAACACCAACGATAATGCAGACATCGAAAGTAAGTCCTTTAGCCTGATGCATTGTCAACAGCCTCACGCCTTCACCTTCAACATCTTGTTCAATTGAGTCATTCTTCACACTCAAATAGCGAAGAAAACTATCAATATCTCGACCATCATCAGAAAATGCATTACTAAAGGACCGAAGGACCTTTTCAGCCAAATCGCTGTCCGCAATGTTCTCAGTAACTACAATATTAATTTTTTTTTCAAAATCAGAAATATTTTGATACTTTTCAAGAATTCCTTTGACTTTTGCTAAATATTCGCTCAGTCTCTTTCCCTGTTTAATCAATTTCTGATTCTTTTCTATCTCCTTCAAGGCTTCGGAAAAAGATATTTTTCTATCATGAGAAAGCGCGTAAATCGACTCTATACACTTCGGCCCAAGATTATTGTCGTCGAATTGAATAAGCGTTCGCAGAGCAAGATTATCCTCAGAATTTCCCAGCAAACGAATAATGGATAAGACAATCCGATATGGTTTAGCTGCTTCAAGTTCTTCTGACTCTATGGATTCTGAAAATGGAATTCCAAGCCTCCTAAATTCTTGAATTATTGGCGGAAGCAATTTTTTTGTACTTCCACGAAATAGAAGGACTATTTCGCTTGGCGAAACTCCACTGGCTAAAAGTGAATGAATTTTCTTAGCCAGATTCTCGGCCTCTGACATTTGATCCGAAAATCGTAGCAGCTTCACTTCCCCCTCCTCTGCGTCCGTCTTCGGTATTGTGTTTCTCTCCAATCTATCGCGATCTAAATTTGCAATAAATTCAGCGATAGAAAGTATTTTTTTGTCACATCTATAACAAGTCTCTAGCACAAGCTCTCGGGAGTTCTCGTAGTCTTTTGGAAAGCTCCTTATACCAGAAGGATCAGCAAATCTGAACCCATATATACTTTGGTCATCATCACCTACTACGTACAATTCTGCCCCCTTATTGGCAAACGCCTTCACAATTTCAAGGTCACATGGGTTAAGATCTTGAAATTCATCAATTAATATATGCTTGTATTCCTGATCGAATTTGAACCGTCCATTCTGACTGAGGTTTTGCTTTAATTTATATACTAATTCGGCGCGTAATGTTTCACCATAAATATCTTTATGTTCAGCTAATGCGGAAATGAACCGAGGAACGGAAAAAGTGTCTATCCACTCTTCGGCATCAGCATTCAAATTACTCCAATCAGATGATAACTGATTAAAAAGATCTCTAATATCATCGATTTCCTTTTTTCCCAACATCACCTTGAGGTCCTCTAAAATAATATGTCTTTCTTCCCAATCATCAGCAATTCGAATAGGTGAAGGCAGGGTGTCAACGACACTGGAATTAAAGAGAATCTGCCTCAAGGCAAAGGAGTGTAGCGTTGAAACTGGCGGGACTTCTTTTCCATATGGTTTAAGAACTTCCTGAAGTTTTTCCCTCAACTGTCGGGCTGCCAGACGAGTGAATGTTAATAGCAAGATTGTATTCGGCTCAATATTATGTTCCAAAATTAATGACAGGACATGATGAGTAAGAGTGTGGGTTTTACCAGTTCCCGGACCCGCAAGTATGCGGGCATGAGCACCCTTGTGATGAACTGCAACAGACTGCTCAGGCGTTAAATTCTCAAATATGTTCTTAGTACTTTGTTCTGTCGATATTATCGAGTTAGATGATTCTACCACCACGTTCACCAATTTCCCGGGGACGACAATGATACGCTTGGGCTCCTTGCCGTCAAGATACGACTTCACCTTGTCGCTGTCGAGCGCATGCGTTTTCAGGTCGTTCTCGCTGGCGTCGGCCGGAATTTCGAACGAGTCTCGCATCTTGCCGTTCACCTGTACGACGATTTTGACGGTATCGGACACGAGGTATGCCGGGTCAGCCTCGGGCCAGGCGGCCAACGAGACGGAGCCGGTATTC
>CAITZA010000230.1 GCA_903896745.1 uncultured Desulfomonile sp.
ATATGTGATCACTGAAGTCCTTCTCCGAGGGGGGACTTTAGCTCCTTGCGTGGACCGGGCGTCTCAATTTAGAGGGCCGCCCATCCCAAAAAAATCGGTTTTTGAAGAACAGGCTGTGCATCGTGTGAGCCTGACGAGTTGCAGTAATTCGGGTGATCATATTGTGTTTCTGTCATAGCATATTCGATTGACAGTTATAATGGCCATACTACCAACTCTCCCGGGAGGGATTGTCATGAAAAAGGCACTTTTTTCGTTGATGCTAGGTTTGGTGGCTCCTATCTTGATCGTAACTGGAGCCATTGCGGAAAACTCTGATTGGAGGCGCCTTTATAACAGCGCTGAACATCTTTTCCGAGAGGGGAGGACTACCCAGTCGTTATCCATGGCTCGGGACTCTCTCAACAAGGCTGAATCCGTGTTTGGACCCCAGAGCATTTATGCTATGCGCTCGCTAATTTTGTTGGGTGACCTGAGTAGAAACTCGGGAGCATTCGCTGAATCACATCGGTATTACAAGCGAGCTCTGGAAATTCAGCAAAATCGATTTGGCAACCTGCACTCC
This sequence comes from uncultured Desulfomonile sp., assembly GCA_903896745.1. Taxonomy (GTDB): domain Bacteria; phylum Desulfobacterota; class Desulfomonilia; order Desulfomonilales; family Desulfomonilaceae; genus CAITZA01. Next base: position 566 of record CAITZA010000230.1, read on the forward strand.
AACACAGCCTGGCTTCTCAATCAACTAGCCGAGGTTGATGTTAGTCTGGGCTATCATGAAAATGCCAGAAACATGTTCAAACAGGCCATTGACATCTGCAATCAAACAGGGAATACACAACATCCGAGGCTGGCGCAATCGCTTATTGGTTTGTCAGATATGGAGAAAGCCGCCAAGAATTATGACGAGGCAGAGAAACACCTCTTGATGGCTATATCAATCATGGACCTGTATTCCAAGTATCATCCGTCTACGAGGCTAGCTATCACAAACGCCAGAGTAAGCCTGGCGGACAATCTCAAGATTCAGGGGAAATTCAGAGAAGCCAACAAGGAATACCGGACGGCGATACGGTATCTTGAAACACGAGGAGAAGCATCCCAAAGCGCAATTTCAGACTGCCTTGTAGCTATGGGAGACTCCTATTTCAGTTCAGGTAAGAAGGCTAGGGCTTTGGACTGCTATAGACGAGCGTTGGCCGTTGCGGTCAACGGACCATCTATCAATAATCTGACTGTGGCGCTTGCTTCAAAAAGACTTGCCGAAGTATACAGATCTGCCGGAAATGTATCTGAAGCCCGGCGCTATTATCGTAAGGCGGTGGCAGCGCTCGAAATTTGCTCACCGTCTGGATGCCCACTCTTGGCAGACACAAAGAAATCTCTCAATGACTTGGTAGACACGGACACTGTCCGAACAAAAGATACATCCGCATAGGATAAGTTACCATCAGGACAACGTATTCTATAACTTACCCCCTCCTTGATCCTCTCTGCGCACTAGAAGCTTGGAGAACGACAGGATTTGTTTTCTCCAAGCTTCATTTTTTCAAACTAATTTACATCAGTAATACGATTTAAGTGATCCGCTTCTGCGAACATGGTTCAGGAAATGTTGGAGAGTAAGCGGGGGTGCTGCATTGATTTGCGAGTTTTGAAGACAGGTCTGCGTAGCCGGTTTGGGCAAACAGTCCTGCGGCTTTCAAACTGTCAATTCAAATTACGGAAAAATTTCACAGCCGCCCTTTTTTTTGTTATGGGCAAGCTATTAAAAAAAGAGTTTAATTGCTTGGAGCTAAACTTGAGGTTAGCCCCAACACTGCCCGAATCCATGATCTCGGGCATGCTTTTTCCTGATGCGGAAAATAATAGCTGCCCTATTTCGGAACCGGGAATTGATTTGGCCTCTTTTTTTACAAAATCCGGATTGATAGCCCAGGCCTCCTCGAAAAGATACTGAAATATGTCAGAGTCAACACACGAATTGAACAAAGCCTTTTTTATTCTTAGCCCAGCGTCCTTGAACTCGGATAGTATTTTATTTTTGTCAAGATCTACCGGTGGACCGCAGTATCTTAGCAAGCTTTCGATTTTATCCTGATGCAAGGCTGTCAGGATTTCTAGCTGTTCAAGTCTGAATTCTAGCCTATTAACACTGTGCTTGATTTTCGGAAAGAGTATATTTAGAGTATTGGCGTCGAGACTCTCTATAAAATCGATAAGTTCTTCAGTATCAAGAAAATCTGTGTCAACTTGGTTGGCAAACAATTGCTGGTAATCCCTGGCGTCATGAAACAGACGAACAATCTGATCCGATCTCAGGTGCGACCAAGGTATCTTTTCAGCAAGGATTTCGCCTTCAGCCCTTGGTAAGCGAATAAGTCTCTCCAGAATGGACTCAAACTCGAACTCATCCAATGGCCTGTCTGAAGACAGTATTCGGTCTACATGACCTTGCGGATCCTCAACGATGAGCATACGAACCCATCTCTTGAAAAATACCATCCCGTCGCTTGAATTTACCGTATCCCATTCCCTTATGATGGTCTCAACAAGCCTTTGGGCGGAACGTATCACTTCCTTGGTCAGCAGTGTAGCCTGACGTTCTGTCAGACCGTGAGCAAGTTCGTGAATTACTTCGATAACTGATGCCTCAAGTTCATCCGGAAAAACATCCAGTTCGGAATCCCAGTTCAAAGAACCAAGGAAAAACTGGATTTGTTCGATTGTGACGCTGATTGGACTTTCTGAATCGTTAAATTCAGAAACAATTAATGTGTTGATTATGGCTTCACGGATTGAATCGACTTCCGATATGTTTTCTGCGCTAACAGACGGGGTCTTGTTTAACAAACCAAATGGCAATATATTTTTCAGAGCCAGAATAAACTCATACCTCTCTGTTTCAGCCTCATAATATTCCAATATTCCCAAGCTGTTAAAGAGTTCGTCAGAAAGGGTTGCGGATTTGATCGTGTACAGTTCTCTGTCGGTAAAGATGCTCATCCTGGAAAGCAGGTGGCAGGTCATGTCGCTCAAACAGTCGTATTCATCTGAACTAACAACAATTTGGATGTTATGGTTAGTGAGGAGTTGTTTCCATCTGAGCCTGAGATTGTCGATTCTTGTATGGGCTAGACGGAACAGTTCCACAGGGGAGATATCCATCAACAATTTAACGCCATCATCTATTGAGCCTCTGGATTTGATTTCCAGTCCTATCCCGACAAGCTTGAGTATGGCTTCCTGAACTTTGGAGAGTTCGGCTTCCGAACGAAAATCAATTTCCTTTTGAAGGACGTACTTGTTGGCCATAGCGACAGAGAGTCTAAGGATCTCATCTCCCCTATCCCTGGTCAGTATTCCATCCTCGGTCCCTCTCTTGACCACCTTCGACAAAAAAGCCTGCTCATCGTGGACAACTAATCCCAATGAATCCATGTTTTTTCTTATCGCACTCTCTCGATGTATTTGCCTGTTCTTGTATCAATTTTAAGTATGTCGCCCTCGTTGACAAACAAAGGCGCCTGAACTGTCAGACCAGTGGAGAGAGTAGCGGGTTTAGTTGCCCCTGCCGCCGTATCCCCCTTTACGCCAGGCTCGGTAAATGTGATCTCCAATTCCACGAATATGGGAACTTCAACCCCAATCGACTTGCCGTTATGAAACAATACGGTTACCGAAACGTTTTCCTGAAGATAATTGCGTGCATCCCCTAACTGCTCTACGGTCAGAAAAAGTTGTTCGTAGGTTTCAACATCCATGAAATGAAATTCACCTTCACTCTCGTAGAGAAATTGCATTTGCTTTTCCTCTAAGTCGGGCTTGTCAACCTTTTCACCCGACCTGAAGGTTTTGTCTATGACATTTCCAGAAACCAGGCTCTTCAGGGTAGTTCTCACGAAGGCCCCACCCTTGCCTGGTTTTACGTGTTGAAATTCCGAGATTATAAACGGCTCACCATTAATTTCTATTTTTAGGCCTTTCCTAAAATCCGGTGTTGAATACATTATTTAGTCCCTCCGCAAAGGCAATAAAAATCGTGCAATGGCATTTTTGCGTCTTTCAGAGTTTGAAACTCATCATGAACCAAACTGCCAAATCCCCTATTCTTATCGATCTTTTGTGTAACTGTCAATAGGCGTGAATCAGTTCCTTTGATGCGGAATTCAGGATTTCCGGACCCGAGTCCGTAAGATGAACCAAACTTTCCAGACGGACTCCTCCAACGCCTTCAACATAAACCCCTGGTTCAATGGTAAATACCATGCCTGGAGTGAGTGTTGCGCTTGACTTCGGTGACAGATATGGAGCTTCATGAACCTCCAGACCAACCCCATGCCCCAGGCTGTGCAGGAAATTCTGACCAAATCCCGCGCGATGGATCGTGTCCCTTGCCACCTTGTCAATGTCCCTGGCTTTCAACCCCGGCATGACGGCGCTGATCGCATTGTCATGAGCTTGTCTTACGGCATCATACATTCTTTTTTGTTCAGATGTTGGACTACTGTCTACAATACAGGTTAATGTTTCATCGCTGCAGTAATCTAGCCAGTTGCAGCCATAATCGATGATGACGAGGTCGCCCCGTTGGATTATTTTTGATGTGGCCGTGCCGTGCGGCAGCGCGCTTCTTGGGCCAGATGCGACGATCGTCGGGAATGACGCTCCTATGGCTCCCCGTTCCCGAAATAAAGATTCAAGATCACTCGCAACTCTCGCCTCGGACCTACCTAGAAGTCCCCGGCCTATAATTTCCATACAGGCGTTTGACGCCAATTCTGCAGCCGTTCTTATAGTTCTGATTTCGTCGGGAGATTTTCGAATCCTTAGGTCATCCAAGAGGTTTCTTTTGAAACTGATCATGGATGTCGAGCCAGTCTTCCTAGCGAGGGCATTAATAAATTCAAAAGAGATTCGGGTCCCTTCAAGGCCGACCGTCCTGAGACCGAGTCGATTCACCAATCTTGCAAGTGAAGAGATCTTGTTCCGTGTAACGTGAATTCTGATGTCCTGACACTCGTAGTGGGACTGTGTCTGATAGCGACCGTCGGTAAACAGATGGGCCTCATCTTGTGTTACAAGGAGACTTGCGTCAGACCCCGAAAA
>CAITZA010000231.1 GCA_903896745.1 uncultured Desulfomonile sp.
CCAAACAATTTTCGAATCTCAAAAGGCGATGGATTAACCCGAGTTTTACCTGCTTCGATCTTTGACAGGTCCAAAAGATCATTGATCAATTCCGAAAGATTTTGAGAGGCTGTCTTGATGAAATTGATCTGCTTCTCCTGTTCCTCAGTCAAATCACCGTCCGAGCGGTCCAGAAGAATTTGTGTGATAGCGAGAATCGAATTGATGGGGGTCCGTAATTCATGGCTCATTTCAGACAAGGAACGCGATTTTATGTCATACGCTTTCTTGAGGTATTCGGATCGCTGATCCAATTCCCCATAAAGCGCCAATATCCCCCGATTGGTGTCTTCGAGTTCCTGATTCAATGTGGTCAGCTCTTCCTGCCGGATGCGCAAGGCTTCCAGAATACTGACCAGCTCCATATTTTGCTGCCTGATTTCCTCAATCGGATCTTTCGTTATTCGAGCTGAAATCTTTGACGATATGCTTTCCAGGTTCAGACTTGTTCCAGGAATGGCAGCGGGAATCCTTTTACCCAAAGTGATGACGGTTCTTCCACCGGGCGCCTGTTCTATACGGAACTGTTCCATCAGACGCCTGGCAGCCGCAATACCCGATAATCCGGCGTTCAGGCTGTCCCCCCTTTTCTTCGCGCCGTACGTATCCGATTTACCCGTTTCATGAGATTTGATCTCGATCAACAGCAATTGTTCGGCGTCAAGAATTTCCACCAGGTATTCAATCTCCGCTAATCTGGCGTGGCTCAATACATCCCTGGCAACTTCGGAAACTGCGGTTGCAATTCGAGTCTGGTCATGAGATTCAAATCCAAGAACTACTGCGATTTCCCTGGCTTGCTGCCTCGCGGAAACAACATGACTGACTTCGGAGAGTTTCATGATCGCAAGCGAAGTTTTCACGGAAGGAATCTCCTCAGAAGGTGTCTCGTCACAAAAGCGATTCACGTTCCCGTTTTTGCCCGGGCTACCAGAACGGTGGAATCATCCGAGCCCCTGTTATTGTCACGATAGAACACCCCTGCGATGATCCCGGGATGCCTGTTCATTATACCGGGATATTTTTCAAAAACGTATCGGTTATGTAACCCGTCGGAATGCATCAAGAGAATTGCCTGGTTCGACCATGGATGACTGAACTCCTGTATCTTGCGGACATCCGCGCCGACTATGCCGTGGAGAGAAACCATCTTTTTAATTCCATCTCTCGTCCAGATGCATGAAGAGATGTTACCTATGCCGGCGAATCTCAATATTCCGGCTAACTGCTCAATTTCCGTAACAGCCACGGCCGCTCCTCTGGTTCCATGAAGAGCCTTATTTATAGCCGTCAGGACGTTTGCCGAACCATCTTGCGAAATCTTGTGAAACGCCCTGATAGCAGCGTTGGACGCATCCGCAGCGAGCTGCCCGTGCCCCAATCCGTCTACAAGCAGAAATTTCGCACGGTTTCCGGTAAGTTCTATTGTCCAACTATCGCCGCTAAAGGATTCTCCGGGTTTCGGAATGGAAACAGCTCCCACATGGAAACCACCGGTTGACGAACGTTCCACTTTAGGGTCTGACCAGTAACGGACTAAAACGACTGTACCCAACTGCGGAACTGAGAGAACATCAAAAAGTGTTGACAGGCGTTGTACGGCGCCTAACCCGGTTCCCGGACTTCCGGTCGAAGAATATCCGTCCGATAGGCATTGCCCTATGTTGGCCATTCCGGGCCCTTTGTCCAGCGCTATTACTTCTACACCAACGGCTGTTTTATGCCTTAACTGGTGGAGGAGCAATTCTCCGCCGGTAGTGTGCTTGGCCAGATTCATTGCGAGTTCGGTAACAATGATGGCCACATTACTTGCATCTTTCCTGCTAAGGTTGAGAATCCCGGCCAGACTTGCCGCATGCCTTCTGGCTTCCGCTGCCTGGCTTTTTTCTGTTACAGCCTGGGCTATGTAATGTTTGATTTCCACCTTGTGATGCTCACACGAGTGCCTTTTCCAATTTGGGAAGAAATGTCGAATTCGTTTACAAGCCTTTTGGAGCCGCTTAAACCCAGCCCCAGACCATTGCCAGTCGTATAGCCGTCTTTCATGGCAAGTTCTATATTTGGGATGCCAGGACCATTGTCCTCAAAGATTAATCGCAGACCTGCACACCCTGGTTCCAGCAAAACCTGAATTTGAACCTCGCCACCCCCTCCAAAGACCAATGTATTTCGAGCCAACTCACTGGCAGCCGTAATCATTTTTGTCTGTTCCACCAGGTTGAATCCCAATTTAATACACAAAACCCGAGTGGCCCGCCGAACCCTTACAAGGTCCTCTTCTGCGGTTATGGGCAGGATTTCATATTGCTCAACAGACATATTGGTATTCCTAATCCCATTGGTCAAGGGACTTCTCCAGCATTTCCATACCTTTCTCCACGTCTAACGCGGTCAGGATTCCCTCGAGAGGGATGCCTAGCTCCACCAGAGTAATGGCGACCGCCGGCCGCATCCCCACCACAACCGTACGAGCATCCAGGGTTGCGGAAATCATGGCTATTCTGCCAAGCATCCTGCCTATGAAAGAATCCACAATTTCCAGTGAAGAAATGTCAATTAACACTCCTCTGGCCTCGTCACTCACCACTCGTTCAGCCAGGTCCTCCTGAAGAGTTTCGGCCAATCTGTCGTGCATGTCCACCTGTATGGTCACCAACAGGAAGGCCCCCATGCGGAGTATGGGAATGCGATCCATAAATCTCCCTCCTCAGACTTTCCCAGGCATGCTGGTTATAGTTAGCCCCATTTTTCTGAGCGCCAGATTGAAAGCATCCGCTAAAGTGGCTTTGGTTGTTGTGTCTCCAAACTTGAAGCCTAGATGAACAATAGTCTGGGCTATTTGGGGACTGATTCCACTTATGAAGCATTCCGCTCCCATGAGACGGGCGGCTGCCACCGTTTTCATAAGATGTTGCGCCACGAGAGTATCAA
>CAITZA010000232.1 GCA_903896745.1 uncultured Desulfomonile sp.
ACAATTCTCCAATTGGGATTTGTATCTACAGGGCTGACGGACAATGTGTTGGTGTGAATGACTCCGGAGCAAAGATAGTTGGCGCCGCAAAAGATGAGCTCATGAGCGAGAATTTCAAGGAGATAAAGATTTGGCAAGACTCCGGATTGATGGAAGCGGCTATGGATACAATGAATTCAGGCGCAGGCGTATCAGTCAACGTTCACATGACTACTTCCTTTGGAGCAGAAATATGGATTCTGGCTGTCTTTAACAGGTTTTATATGCGAGGCGAGCCACACCTATTGCTCATGTTCTCCGATGTGTCTGATGTTAAGAATGCCGAAAGGATGCTCAGGGAATCGAATGAGAGGCTTGAGGAGAGAGTTGCGGAGCGATCCATGGAACTCATCCAGGCAAACCGTGAGCTTATAGACGAAATCGAGAAGCATGCTGTCACAGCATTGGCTCTTAGAGATTCCGAAAGAAGCCTGATGACTATTATAGAGTCGTCACCAATTGCCATTTTTGTAGTTCGTGGTCAGCAATACAGGTTTGTCAACAAGTCCTTCAAGAAACTCTTCGTCTTGGTTGATGGTGTTGAGGTTGTAGGAGAAGATATCGTCACCCTTTATTCCGACGATTCTGGCAAACAGATTGGTGACATTCTAGATCAATGTATTCAGAGATTGGAAATGGTCAACCGGAATGAAATTGTCGTAACGACCCGAGACCGGCGAAAACTTTGTTTGAACATCTGGCTTCAACCGATTCAGTTGTCAGGAGTGTCTGAGGTGATAGGCTTTATGATAGATGTTTCAGAGCAAATTGAACTACGATCTCACCTCAACCAGTCCCAAAAGATGGAAGCCCTGGGTTCACTGGCCGGTGGAATAGCGCACGATTTTAACAACATCCTCTATGCCATAACCGGCTATACAGAGCTGGCTTTAGACTCGGGGGACTGTGGAGTCAATTCGACCGAGCACCTCGATCAGGTGCTTAAAGCGGCCCAACGGGCTGCCGATCTTGTCAAACATATCCTGACCTTTAGCCGGCAGACAAATCAGGAAAAAAAGCCCCTCCTAATAGGCCTTATCCTTAAGGAATCCCTGGATTTCCTTAGAGCGTCAATAACTCGGAACATAGATATTCGCAGGCATGTCAGCAATGGGCTTCATCAAGTAAACGCGGACCCCACCCAAATTCATCAGGTCATAATGAATCTTGTAACCAACGCGTATCATTCAATGAAAGATGAAGGGGGCCGTCTCGATGTGACTCTCGATGAAGTGGAACTGACGGAGAAGTTTGTTAGTAGACGACCCGGCATGATTCCAGGGACATACCAGCGACTGAAGGTTTCAGACACAGGTCACGGTATGGACGGAGCTACTCAGGAACGAATTTTTGATCCGTACTTCACAACCAAGGAAGTTGGTCAAGGAACGGGACTCGGGCTTAGCGTCGTACACATTATTGTCACCGACCATGGAGGCGCCATAACCGTTGACAGCGTTCCGGGAGTTGGAACTACGTTCGAGGTTTATTTTCCGATAATCATCGAAGAGAAGAAAACTACTGTAGAAACTAAACCGCTTGCTTCAAGAGGAACCGGCACGTTATTGATTGTTGACGACGAGCCGATGTTGACTCGTTCGACAAAATTACACCTTGAGCGGCTTGGTTACAAAGTCTTGATCGAAAATGACCCTATTCGAGGTCTTGCTACGTTTGAGGCTCGACCTCATTCATTCGATCTGGTCATCACCGACATGAGCATGCCGAAAATGACAGGACTGCAGTTGTGCTTGAACATTTCCCGGATACGCAAAGATATTCCAATAATACTGATTACAGGCTTTTCCGATCAACTGGAAGGAAAAAACCTCTCAGATTACGGCATTTGCTCCGTATTGCAAAAGCCAATAACGAAAGTTGATCTGGCGCAAATCGTTAATAGCGTTTTAAGCGGGGTGAGTAATAAGGGATAAAAGAGATATAGAGTCCCTCGAAAATAATCGCCAATTGTATAAATGTTTCGGTCTGTCATTTACGCGAAAGCGGGAATCCGGGAAGTCTGGTTGCCGGGTCGAGTCCGGAATGACTACACCATGGTCAGTGCAGATTTCACACATTCACTGCGCCCCCTTTCCTGAACAAATGGAGTCAGGACATCGTATTTTCAATTTCGTACAGACCACGCTAGGAACGGTTAGCTTTGAACCTCCAACTATTCCTCGATTTCCAGCAACCCGTTACCCAATGTCTTGATGAAATCAATGTCAGTCTTGTTGTTGCGTAAAGCGCTCAGAATTATTCTGGCGGCTTTATGTGGGTCATTTAATGGAATTTTAACGTATTTTGAGAGGCCTTTTTCCTGTTCAATTGCGGTGATAAGAGCATCCGCCTTGCTTATGGTGAGTTCGCGGTTTTTTACTTTTTCAAATATTTCGGGATCTGTTTGGGAAAATCGCTCAATTCGTATTAGCTGCTCAATTCTGCTTTGAGAAATGTTTAAAATTTCGCACAACTCTTTAATTGATTTTTCATCTTTCATGTTTCGTTCCATTTCTTCAGCGCCGATGCTTTTCCAAGGCTCCGCGTACCGCTTCCAGAAGTTCCGGCATCCTGCATGGTTTACGTAGGAAACCTTTTATGTAAGGGCCAATTTCCCTGCTCAATTCATCTTCGGGTGAATAGCCGCTAACCACGAGCGTCCTGACTAATGGATCAATTTTCAGCAGTTCCATAAGGCAGTCTCTTCCTGACATCTCCGGCATAATGAGGTCCAGTAACACAAGGGATATTTCATTACGCCTCAGCCTGAAAATGTCAATTGCTTCCTTGCCGTTTGATGCAAGTATAACCTGATAACCTGAACTTTCCAAAATATTTTGCTCTAATTCAGCCACGAGCAAATTGTCCTCAACTACCAAGACAGTCTGAGCTTTGTGGGATCCAGCGACTTCGCCGGTAGTTCTTTCCGGCGTCGATACGGGTTCAGCGACAGGGAAAAATACCATGAATTCAGAGCCCTTATCAGGCTGGCTTTCGCAGGTTACAAAACCTCCGAGTTGCTGGGCGATGCCCTTCACCACGGAAAGCCCTAGTCCGGTTCCTTTGGCCGTCCCCCTCTCTTTGGTGGTAAAGAAAGGGTCGAATATGCGTGGCAGAATTTCCCTGTCTATGCCGGAACCCGTGTCAGACACCGATAGCGCTACATAATTCCCAGGCTTTGCTCCATAGAGCCCGGCGCAGACCTGATCATTCAGGGTAATTCGCCCGACGGAAATTCCTAACCGACCACCGTGTGGCATGGCCTCAGAAGCGTTAATGGCAAGGTTCATGATCAGTTGGTCTATTTGATTGGGGTCAGCTTTGATGGTCGCAGCTATATCCATAAGATTGATTCTGATTTCTACAAACTGTGGCAGGGTTCGTTTTAGAAGGGTTGAGAGCATCCTGATCTGATGATTCAGATCCAGCAGCGTTGGAACTATTTGGGCCTGTTGACCGAAAGCGAGAAGTTTATCGACCAGTTCGGCGCCTTCCTGGGATGTCTCAAGTATTTTCCTGAGTCCAAGATGACCCTTTTTCCCCCTATCGGCGTCATCCAGCAAAATCTCGGCATAACCCATGATGATTTGCAGCATATTGTTAAAGTCATGAGCTATGCCGCCGACAAGTGTTCCGAGTGATTCCATCTTCTGAGCTTGGAACAGGCGCTCGCGGAGTTCCTGTTTCTCCTGTTCATCCTGAAGTCGATCCGTAATGTCTCTGATTATGGATATGACGTGCTTTTCGCCCTTGTGCGACAGAATGCTTGCAGAGATGAGGCCGCAAAACAAATTGCCGTCCTTCCTCCGAAAAAAGACTTCTTCATTCACGCAGACCCCATTTTTGATAATGAGATCAAGAACCTTGTCACGTTCTGAATTGTTTCGCCATATGTTGATCTCCACAGAGGTTTTGTGCCTGACATCATCCCTGGTGTATCCGGACACTTTTGTGAAAGCGTCGTTGATTTCCAGGAAGAGACCGTCCTTCAGACGGGTAACGCATATTGCGTCAGGAGAGGCGTCAACGACAAGTCTGAAACGCTGCTCGCTCTCTCTGAGCGTCTCCATCATTCTTGTCGCGTCAGTGATATTCAGGATTGATGACAGGAAATATGGCTTCCCACCAGTTTTGATTAGATTGCAGGAAATTGAACACGTAATGATTTCCCCTGATTTTATACGGAGGTCTGACTCCAATCCATAGACGGAGCCACCCTTGGAAACCTTGTCAATTAAATGTTGATGATCTTCAAGATTGGCAAAGAGTTCTAGTTCCTCTGAGGTATGACCAATAATTTCTTCCCTGCCATATCCGGATTCTTTTAGAAAGATATCGTTGACATCGACATATTTTCCATCAAGCGCAGATGATATGGACATTGCAACAGGACTGTTCATGAAGGCGGACAGAAACTTGTTCTCAGATTCACGCAGCGCCAGTTCCGTTGCCTTGATTTCAGATATATCGACTATATGCCAGAAACGACCGTAAGGCTTATCATCGATCACTATAGGTATGAAATCCCGCAAGAATATTTTTCCATCCGACATGGTTATTTCTTCGGATTTCACCGGCTCGTTTCGGGCCATTATGGCTTTGATCCGAGCCACAGCCGCCGCTGGATCATCGTGCGCAGCGGCAATCTTGACCAAAATATCCGAGGCCTTCTTACCAACAAGTTCTTTCGCAGTATATTCCATCCGCAAAGCATCGCAAAATACCTGGTTAGCAAACTCTACAATTCCTTCATTGGAGACGAGTAGTACGCCACCGTACAGGCTGGAAAGAATTGTCCACAAACGCCTGATTCCTGATTCCAGATTTTTTTGATCGAGTTTTCTGTCGGTGACATCGATAACAACACCGATGTAGCTGACTGCGCGTCCGTCCTGGTCATAGATTGGCCTGCCCCTGGACATGAGCCAGCGTTCGTCTTCCCCGTTTTTGAAAGTCCGCCATTCTGCGTTCAACTCGGTTGCGCCGGATGCCGCTTCCTGTACCGCACGCTCCGTTATCGCCCTATCGTCAGGGTGGATCGTGTCTCGCCATGAATCGTAGCAAGGCTCGCAGCTATTGGGCTCAATTCCATAAAGGCTCCATAGTTCGTCAGACCAGTAATTTTCGCCCGTTTCGAGATTCCACTCCCAGATTCCTGCTTTTGAGGCTTGCAGGGCCAGTCGCAGACGCTCTTCACTTCTTATGAGAGCGGTCTCCATGTTTTTCTGGGCGGTTACGTCCAGACCTATTCCACCAACGAAATTTGCGCCAGAAGAATCCCTGAAAGGAAATTTGAAACTGAGCCAGACGCATTTATTCCCAAGAGGATTCAATGTGTACTCAGTAAACTCCTGAGGCTGTCCGGAAGAAAGCACCGCCAGATCGTTTTCCCTGAAGCGCTGAGCGACTTCCTGATTCCATATTTCATAATCGGTTTTCCCAAACCAATCATTCAGACTGACACCGAAAAAATTCTCAAAAGTGCGGTTTATGTAAACATGCCTTCCCGTTTCGTCTTTCAGCCAGGCCACCACAGGACTATTGTCCATGAACAGCCGGAACTTGGTATCTTTTTCATCGCCAGTTTCCACTGAGGAGTCAGGATTGCCGACAATGGATTCCAGTTCAGATATTCTACGGCGAAGAGCTGTGAGTTCGTCAATGAGTTGTTCCCGGGTTTTGTCCTGATCAAGCATACTGTTTCTCCTGCGGAGTAATATCCTATTGCGCCGGTTCGCATATCAGCAATACATTTCCATTAATTCTATCACATTTCTTAACTTGCGTGGTAGAATTGGCTTTTATGAGGCTCGACATTTTTGAACACCGAAAAAGCCTTCCTGAAGAGAAGCGCTTTTTTGTCATAAACAGGCATCGGTAATCGACAATTCTGGGTAGAGGGTTCAATGGCTAAATATAAGGATTCAGACTGTGGAACTTTTCGTGAAATAGGGCTACCCCGACATTTGAATGCCTAAACAGGAAGGAGTAATGAAAATAGTTCCCTTCTGCGATATCAAGAGTAATAGATCATGGAGTTTTCAGGTTTTCAGAGACGGTTTGCTTCATTTTACCCAAAATCGATAGTCACGGTAATTAATGATTATTCGATGAACTTTTTTCCTGTCTGTGTTATTTATGCTAACTTGTTTTTTATTCATGGTAGTTTTATATTAGCGCTCGCTGGGCGCCGAATCGTGACATACGTTTTCGGCGATGGAGTGTCTGGAATACGGCGGCCAGCTTCATAAAGAACAGTTTGGGTGGAGTTATCAAAACAATCCACATTAGAGGTGGATTTTATTTTGTATGTTCTTTGTCTTTCAGGAGTTGGTTTGATAAGCCTTGAATAGGTGAAGTGAAGTAGACTG
>CAITZA010000233.1 GCA_903896745.1 uncultured Desulfomonile sp.
GTTACGAAACAAACGAAGAATGAAAAGGGTTTACTCATTGTTGCATAACCCTCAAAACATTACGAGTTGTGATTAATTTATCCGAGCGAATTGCGTTAATGAGCCCTAGGAGCCTGTCGGACTTAGCCTGACGCTCCCGAATTTGCCGAGTCTCTAATTGGTACAACATGCTGATATGATGATATTTAACAGTAATTATCCCTTGAGTTACGCAACGGTTCTGGGGTATATTCTCCAACAGAATGGATGTTTATTCAAGGGGATATATACATGAAGGGAACATTTGTGGACGTTGACAGAGACACTCTCTACCTGTTGCCACCATCTATTCAGGAGTGGTTGCCGGAAAAACACTTGGCCCGTTTTGTTGTTGAAGTTGTAGACCAAATCGACCTTCAGCCCCTCAAAGCATCCTACCGTGGGAGTGGATCACAGCCATACAGCCCGGAGATGATGGTGGCGCTTCTATTTTACGGGTATGCGACAGGAGTTTTTTCAAGTCGTAAGCTGGAGCGCAGCACTTATGACTCTGTGGCTTTCCGATACATCGCGGCCAACAGTCATCCCGACCATGATACGATCGCTACGTTCCGGAGGCGCTTTTTGCCCGAGTTGACGAAGATCTTTGTGGAGATACTCGCTATTGCCCACGAGATGAAAGTTTTAAAGCTCGGCAAGGTTAGTATCGATGGGACCAAAGTTAAAGCCAACGCCTCCAAACACAAGGCGTTGAGTTATGGCCATGCCTGTAAACTGGAAAAGCAGCTTGAAGCAGAGGTGGCTGAATTGCTGAAAAAGGCGGAATCACTGGATAAGGCTGACGTTCCTGATGGCATGGACATACCGAATGAACTTTCATTACGCCAGGAGCGTGTTAAGGCAATTAAGGAAGCCAAGGCGGAAATAGAGCGTCGTGCTGCGCAACGGCAAGCCGAGGAACAAAAGATATATGAGACTAAAGTCGCCGAGCGAGCTAAAAAGGAACAACAGACCGGCAAAAAGTCCCGGGGTAGATCACCGCAACCACCGGAGCCTGGGCCAACGCAAAAGGATCAGGTCAATTTGAACGATAAGGAATCACGGATAATGCCAACCTCTGGCGGTGGGTTCGAACAGGCTTACAATGTCCAGGCGGGAGTGGACATGGACACCATGCTGATTGTCACCACTCATGTGACCCAGGCTCCCAATGACAAAAAGGAGTTGGAACCGGCCTTGACCAATCTTAAAAATTTACCACAAGTACTCGGAACAGTTACTGAGCTGATTGCGGATAACGGCTATTTTAGTGAAGAGAATGTAAAGCTTTGCCAAAAGAACCGGGTGATTCCTTACATAGCTGTCAATCGTGAAAAACATCATCCACCGGTTATGGATCGTTTCCGGGAACCGGCACCATTGCCTGATGGCGCCACTCTCCTGGACACCATGAAGCATAGGCTCAAAACAAGCTCAGGTAAGGCTGTCTATGCGAAGCGAAAAAGCAGTATCGAGCCCGTGTTTGGCATCATAAAGTCCGTCATGGGCTTTCGCCAATTCCTGTTACGCGGAGTGGAGACGGTAAAAGGTGAATGGGATCTGGTTTGTATTGCATTTAACCTCAAGAGGCTCTTCGCCTTGGCTAAATAGGTTGATAACACACGAAGCGGGTTTGTAGGTTTCCCAAGTTTCTTGACGTATACACCAGATCCAGTTCTGCTGTCGAGCGATACGAAACGGTTTACCTCAGTAGTTTTAAAACAAAGTCTGTCTGTGATATGGGACGAGGCTAATCCTCAGGCCGACAGGCTCCTAGAATCAATATCGCCGGCAAACGGGAAACCAAAAACGCCTCCACTATTTTGCCGGTAACGCCAAGGTTGTGCTTTTCAGCAAGATTCATGTGA
>CAITZA010000234.1 GCA_903896745.1 uncultured Desulfomonile sp.
GTTCCCGCGTTTTGTCCAACGTAGTATCTGGGAACAGAAATTACAGCCCTTCCCTGGGTAGATGGATCTCTAGAGATCCCATTGAAGAACAAGGTGGAGTGAATCTGTTTGGCTTTGTAGGGAATAATCCACTCAATGCCATAGATCCCTTCGGCTTAATCATCCTCGGCTTCAGCTTATCCGAGAAAGGTATGCAGCGTTATCACTTACCTATAGGAGCCATTGCTGAGTTATCGCAGTTAATAAAGCAATTTGCCAACCGCTCAGCCGAATATTGGCAAGGGTTGCAAAGCGATTATGGTCTGATCAATATCGATACAGACCTGGAAGATTCCAATTCGCCTGTATTGCAGAGACTGATGTTCTCTCACCTTTCCCAATCTTTAAGTATAACTGTTCCAGAGGACAATAATTCTTGTCCTGTGACATCAACCGGTTCTGATTTCTTGACGATCTCGGGCAATTTTCTGCTCGGAGCTGGGGTTGGGTTGGGAACGGGTGTTGCTATTACCATAGTTGCACCTGGAATAATCGCAGGTAGTACAGCGGCACTCATTTGGATGGGAGTTTCGGAGATCGCTTCGGCAACCGCAGTTTCATCAGCTACTGCGGCGACTGTTTCATTTGGCACAGTGGCCCTCACGGCGGACATTGTTCAAAATGTTGAAGCAGGCAATTGGGATTCCCTAGCTTATAATATTGGAAGTGTGGTTGGAGGTTCTGGAGCTATATCTGGACTTAGCACAATAAGTCGCGCCCCAAATACAAGGTTTATTGGGGGATGTTTTGTAGCAGGAACTTTGGTTGCCACCACTGGTGGGTTTCGTGAGATTCAGGATATTGAAGTTGGCGATCAGGTTTGGTCCTACAATAAAACTATAGAGAAATGGGAAATGAATAGGGGTAGGAGGGATTTTTGCTCCCCCCTCCCTCCGAACTGGACAGGCAGTTTCCCCGCATCCAGCTCTCCAGTCAGTGGTTGCCCGTTTGGGATTGAAGCCATTGCGCTTGGGCATCCTTCAGGCTGAATAACCCCTGCGCCTCAAACCATGCTATAGGATATTCGGCGTGTTCCCTTCCTCTGACCATTCCCCGCCGTTTATGACGCCTACGTATAATATTTCGAATGCGTTCTCGAACCCATTCGTCTGTCCTTCTCAATGCACTAGGTAAACTGTAGCGGAAATATTGATACCAGCCCTTTAACTTCGGATTTATCTCGGCAACAATCTTGCGGATGCTGCCACTTCGTCCCCTTTTAAGGACTTCTCGCAGTTGCTCCCGCAGTTTCGTTTGACTCTTTTGTCGCGGCCATTTCCTCCCATCATTGTTTTGATAGCATTCAAAATGGTAACCAAGAAAGTCAAACCCTCCCTTTTCCGCCGCGTTGACTATCCGCGTTTTAATCGGATGCAGCTTTAACCCCACCCCTGCTGCCCATGTCGCTGTTTCTGCCAGGGCATTTTGTGCCTGAGCTTCATTGCGACAACAGATCACCATATCATCCGCATAGCGTACCATCTCATATCCTTTTGCCACCATTATGTGATCCAGTGGATTATGGTATATATCTGATAGCAAAGGACTTATAACTGACCCTTGTGGCGTCCCCTCTTCGGTTGCTTGCCATCCTTTTCCTATTTCCATTACTCCCGCCTGCAGATATTTCTCGATCAGTTCATTGACCTTTCCGTCCGCGACTCGCTTGCGGATTATCACCATTAAGCGATCATGGGGAATTGTGTCAAAGTAGCTTTTCAAATCAATATCCACTACCCAGGTGTTTCCGGCCTCCAGTAATTCCTCCACCCGTTGCAAGGCATCCAGACAGCCCCGTCCTGGTCGGAATCCGTAGCTTTGTGCGGCAAATTCCCGCTCAAAGATTGGTTCTAACACATGCTTCAGTGCTGCCTGTACGACTCTGTCTCGAATGGCGGCTATTCCTAACGGCCGCTTTTCGTTTGTTCCTGCTTTCGGTATCCATACGCGTCGCGCCGGTTGTGGTTGATACTCCCCACATCGCAATTCCTTTTCCAGTCGCTCCCTTTCACTACCCCAGTTCTGTTTGAGTTGCTCGGTGGTTTGTCCATCTATCCCCGCCGCTCCATGGTTTTCTATTACCTTGAAAATTGCCTGGCTCAGGTTGTCCCCATTCCAGACTTTATCCCATAGGCTAAACCATACGGTTTGTTCCTGGCTTTGTTCCAGGCGCTCCAACATACGCTCGGTCCATACACTCCGTTCCACCCATGACCATCGGTCTTTGGTTTCTCCTGCTTGTTTAGGAAATTTCCGAGAGTTGCCTCCCCTTTCCACTGCCGCAGGTTTTGTTTCAGTTGTTAGTTCCTTCACGTCTCCACTTTCCTGCGTCCCTTGGCTCCTCGATCATTACTCGTTTCCTCGCTACTACGAACGCTCTGACTTCCTCCGGCCAGCTCTTCGGCTGTTTCCCAGCATGAACACTTTTCCTGTTCCGGTTCGGAAGTTCACTGCTTATCTCGTCTGCGTTTCCTGCCATTCCATCTCCTATCATGTGATGTGCGCTCCGGGCTTTTCTATTGTCACTTCATTTTATTCAGCACCGGGTTGCTGGCTGTGGCCTCAACTTTGTTCTTAATGTTGCTCTCCCTATAGAAGACTCGGGCCTTTGCTCACGATTTCACGTTTGTTATGCACGCTCACCGGACACACCCCACCGAATCGAGTTCACTTTGTGGCTCATATTAAGCCTCTTTGTTACAGACTGGCATTTCGCTTCCAGTTGCTCTCCACGGACAGATTTCTCCGCCGCAGTTTCTTTCCGCTCCAGGCTCGTTGACTTTAGCCTGACGAGGACTTTCACCTCGCTACGCTGACGCCTTCACAGTCGCACATAACCCCGTGGCAAGCCACGGGGTATCAGCCCTTGCGGAATAAGTCCATCTGTCGATAACTCCCATGCGTCTCCGTTGATCCCTGTTCCCGAATATATTTTCTCACAATTTCAACGGTCGTTCCCTCTCCTACCGTTCCGATATATCCTCCATCACTCCAAAACTCCCCTCCCCACAATTGCTTCCTTATTTCGGGAAATGTTTGAAACATTTCCCTCGCGCTTATGCTTTTGAGCACCTTCATGATGTTTGATGGGGCCCAACGACCCGATGCCCCAACAAATACATGTATATGATCCCCATCTGTCCCTAACTCCTCGATCTCAAATTCATACCTTTCCCCTATCCCATTGATTATGTCCGCCAACTTTTCACTATATCCGGGTCTATCTAACATTTTCTTTCGATATTTTATGCACATCACCATGTGGTACCTTATTTGGTATACACAGTGGCTCCCATATTTACATTCCATCCCCTATCTTACACCGTTTCTTTCTCCCCTCCAAATTCATCCCCGTGGCAAGCCACGGGGTATTCTTTGGCCCTTTCGATAAAATCAAATGCAACAGTCTCTGATCTAGGTATCTGTCTTTTGAATTTAGATACACAAGCCAATTACCCCGAATGGTTCAGGAAATATGAAAAAACATTCTCCAATCAGTGCCGATTTTGCGGTAATCATCCAATAGCAGGATCAGATGTATGTTATTCATGTGCATAGTGATGAAAGTATTTGATTGCAATAAAATGAAATTAACTAGAAGGAAAAAAATGAAACGAATGCGGAAGAACCAATGGACATGGGATCAGAGCGACGATCCTTCAAAATACGATTTCTCCGGACCGAACATA
>CAITZA010000235.1 GCA_903896745.1 uncultured Desulfomonile sp.
AACCTCCATAAATAGTGCCTTCTCGAAACCGAGCGTCAATGTCAAGCCCGAAATTCTGGTACCAGTTCTGGTATCAGTTTTAATTTACCAGATTTACTATATTGAGGTTAACTTATTGAAACTATTACGCTGAGGCGTAGGACCGCGTACAGGCCCAAACCCTCTAAAACGAATAAAGCCACCCGGTTAGGTGGCTATTTTTGTTGCATTTATTGGTGCGCCCGAAGAGATTCGAACTCCCGACCTTCTGATCCGTAGTCAGACGCTCTATCCAGCTGAGCTACGGGCGCGCTTTAGCAGGTGTAAAGTGTAAGAGTTCAGTTTAGCCATATTGGGGTTTGTTGTCAATATATTGAAACTGGAATTGAAAAATAAGCAAGATGGATATTTGAGGGCGAGATGGGGCCACAGTTGAGTATGTGACTAATATAATGGGATAAGGCTGTGACAAATCTTGTGTGTGATATGGCTTGTTGATCTATATTTCGATAACAACCCTGGCCGGCGCCCCGTCCGCGTTCATGATTCTTAGCGGTAAGCAGTAGATTTTACATGGCCCTGTGGGGGCGTCCAGCAAATCAAGGGCCTCAACGATCATGGCTCCTGACCGAAGAATAGTTCTGTGAACCGGCGCTCCAGGGGTCATATACTTTTCAATCGACAAATAGTCTATGCCAACCAGTCTGATCCCTTTCTCTACAAGCAATTGAGCCGCATCCAGTGTGAGGTGGCAGTAGTCCTCAGTAAAGTCCTGAAATCTCAGTTTTTCGCTATTGTCAGTCTTAAAAAAAATCCTTACATGATCTGCGATCCCCGATGCCTCAATATCTTTTGCATCGATAAATTCCTTTCCTCGCATGTCCAGGATAATACCGGGGCCAATCAGGTGTTCGAGGGGAGTCTGGTCAACCGTATAAGCGCCATTGATGTAGTGTGCGGCGGGGTCCACGTGTGTTCCTGTATGGGTACACAAACTTAATGAGGCCAGATCGAAAGGATCTCCCTTGGCACGGGACAGGAATGGATGCATTTCAAAGACAGGATCGCCAGGAAAGGCTATCATATCGTTTTTCATACCAAGAGTGACGTCTATCAGCGGCATGCGCCATTAACTCCCGTATTCGGAATGGTCTGAAAACATATTGATCCGAACCCCTAATTGAATCTGAGGCGGTCGCAGACTCAAACATGAACGAGATGTCAGATCATGCTTGCGAATTATAGCCCGGGAACCAAACAAGCATCAACTGTTGGAACCGTAATTTAAACACCGGAGCGTTTGGTTACCCGTGGGTCTTCAGCCAGAACCAGGTTCACAGAAAACTCCTGTCCACCGCGCCACACCTTTAATCTAACCTGTTCACCAATATTCTTCTGAAGAATGATGTTTTGAAAATCGTCAAAACCGGAAATAGGGATGTCGTCAACTGCGGTAATTATGTCACCGCCGACGATTAAGGGCCTACCTCTATATGCGCCAGCGTACTGGTTACCAGCCCTCAGACCGCTCTGATATGCCGGACTGCCCGGAACAACGACGGAGATTAGAAAACCCTTGATTGGAGGCAATCCGAGAGCTCGTATTAGCTGTGGTTCCAAGTCGGAGCCCCCTGCAATACCTGACCACGGATAAATGACCCTGCCCAATTTGATGATTTGGGATGCGACTTTTTTAGCCCTATTAATAGGAAGGGCGAGACCAATGCCGGCAAAAGAGCGCGTTTCACTGACGATAGCAGTGTTGACCCCTATCACTTCACCCCTGGAATTAATTAACGGCCCACCACTATTACCGGGATTGATAGCAGCGTCAGTCTGGATCATCCCGAACATGGTCCTGTTGTCGATTATTAAATCCCTGTTCAATGCGCTGATGAACCCAGAAGTGACAGTATGCTGGAAGCCGAAAGGATCCCCGATAGCGATGACACGCTGCCCGACGGTAAGGTTTTCGGAATTGCCCAGAAGGGCCACAGCAAGACCGGGGAAAGGCTGAATTCTAATGACAGCCAGATCACTCACAGGATCCTGACCAACCTGGACGGCCTGAAGCTTCTGGTCTCCCATAAAAGTAACTTCAATATTCTGACCACTTCCAATCACGTGACTGTTCGTAAGTATATGGCCCTTGTCATCAATCACGAACCCTGTTCCCTGACCGGTTTGGGGGGTGACCTGCATCCAGAAGTTGTAGGCCAGACTTTTTGAGACGATGTTAACAACCGCCGGGCTAAGATCACGATAAACGCGCATTACAACGGCTTCGCCGCTTTCTAGCGCCTCGTATGTCTGGGGCGTCGTAGGAGCGCTGGATGTGATGGAGGATGGAGTACGTTTGTTAACCCACATCCCCAAGACGATTCCAATTCCAAATATTATGAGTAACGTAATAACGATGGAAGACTTATTCGTACGCGCCATAGCCACCATCCTGACGATAATACGGATTTCTGGGGTTTGGCCTCATCATGTTCCCCGGCATTCCTTGGGCGTAAGGGTTTCCAGGATCATGATAGCCGCCTTGGTAGGGGCCTTGGCCTGGATAATAACCCTGGCTTTGCGCGTAAGCGGGCTCCTTGTAGAGAGTAGTCTTACCAGTTTCATCCCTGAAAGGATAACCGTAACCAAGGTTTTGGCCATCAGCAGACAACACCCTTAGTGAGCCGAGATGATTCATTGTCTGAAGCCCGAAATTGACCATGCCGCTACTGTAAGCATCCTGATAGCCTGTTGTCACGAAATATGTTTCGTCAATAGGGCAAATATGTTTTGTTAGTTGGGCAGGATCGAAGTCCGGGCCGAATTCCAGGAGTCGTTCAACATTTTCGGCGCCCGGTTGAGCCGAGGCTTCCCAGAAAACGATTCCCTGTGGGGGCGCAAACGCAGTCAAAGGTTCATTTTTAAGCGCGTCTGCCATGAAATCCATCCAGATTGGCAATGCGGCGGTTCCCCCATATTCCTGTTTGCCAAGGGACATTTTTGTGTCGAACCCAAGCCATACACCAGTGGTGTATTTTCCATTGAAACCGATAAACCATGCGTCCGCGCAATCGTCAGTGGTTCCTGTTTTTCCACCGAGGTCACTCCTCTTGAGCTTTGCCGCAGCCGACGCTGTTCCTGAGACACATGTTTCCCTCAGCATGCTCAACATTACATAGGCAGTCTGCGGCCTGATGACCTGAACAGGATCCGATCGTTCGCTGAGTACCAGGCTCGGAAGCCCTTTTTTCTGCGCAGATTCAGCTAATTTTCCGTCAGCGGGTGTTTCCGTTTCAGTTCCCCTGATTGAGTCAATCAAGCCCCGTCCGGGATAGACCTCTCTAAAGGGTTCGTCAGAGTTGTTGGCGGTAACTACGACCTGGGATTTATTCCTGCCGGTATTTCTATCGAGAGCAAAACTTCTTATAGGTGCATTAACGACTGTGTTGTCCTCAAGAACTTTTCCGAAACGGTCCACCACCTTTTTGACGAGTTTTGGAGGAATGCGCACCCCAAGATTAGGAAACACACTAAAGGCTGAAGTTATTTCCAGAGGGGTCACTTCCGAGGATCCCAACGCGATTGACAGGTTGCGTCCCATGGCGGATTTGAATCCCATTTCTCTGGCCATCCTGATGACGGCTTCGGGTCCGAGATCCATAGCCAACTTGACAGCCACGATGTTCCTTGACTGGGCCAAAGATTTTTTCAGATTCACCGGACCTAGAAATCCACCGTCGGAATTTGAGGGAATCCACTCGGGTTCTCTCGGATCTATGACCACCGCAATGGGCTCGTCATAGACCATAGTGCGAGGGCCATAGGAGCCCCATTCAAGAGCTGAAGCAAAGACAACGGGTTTAAAAGCGCTACCTGGCTGACGTTGGGCTTGGGTTGCCCGGTTGAAGCTCGACTTTTCATAGTCAAGGCCTCCAACGAGGGCTCTGACAAAGCCGGTGGAGTTTTCTATGCAAACAACAGCCCCCTGGACAGCAGGCGTCTTGACCTGAACAAGGCTCACATTGCCGGATGATGATTCAATAACCCTAAATTCCAGAACATCATTGATTCTAAAGGCGGGAGTTCCTTCCAGTTCCATGTTGAAATACAACCCACCCTGAAACGCTAGCCTATAACCGCTGGAAATTATCTCGGGTTTCTTGTCCCTGTTTTTCTTGGCCTGTTTGGGCGTATCGATCACCACAGCCTGAACAACAGAACCCACCGGCGGTTCAGACAAAGGCTCGGCTTCTAGAAATTCCCTGACTTCCTGAGGCTTGAGCCTTTTTATCAACCCGGGAGTTCGGTTCTGTCGGCGCTCCCACGATATGGCCCCTCTATAAAGACTTTCTGAAGCCTTTTCCTGAAGCTTCACATCACATGTGGTCCATACCTGAAGCCCATCATCATACAGTTTTTGAGCGCCATATTTTTCAATAATGTACTGCCTTGCGGCTTCGGTAAAATAGGGAGCTCTCTCGGAAGGGGTCGGGAGTTTCTCCCTGAATTTTGGGACTTCAGACATACCCGTCTTGAATTCATCATTGGTGATAAAATTGTTCCTAAGCATGCTGTTAAGAACAAATTCGCGTCGCTTGAGAGCTCCATCAACATTTTTTGGAGGCGCGTTCTTGGTTGGGTTGGAAACAAGCCCAGCAATTAACGCCGCTTCAGGAATCGAGAGTTCAATCGATTTTTTGCCGAAATACACTCCCGACGCGGCCTCTACTCCATAAGCCCCTCGTCCCAAGTAAATTTCATTCAAATATATTCCGAGAATTTCTTTCTTTGTTAAGGTCTTTTCGAGGCGGAAAGCCAAGAGGGCTTCCCTGATCTTACGGGAGAATTTTTTCTCCCTGGACAATATGAAATTACGTGTCACCTGTTGCGTTATTGTGCTTGCGCCCTGTGCATAATTCCCGACCTTTATGTTCTTGACTATGGCTCTACCGACACCAATCGGATCAACACCGCTATGAGAAAAGAAGCGGGCGTCTTCCGCAGCCAGGAAAGCATTGACAACGTGGGGAGGGAGAGAGTCTATGGAAACAGGAAAACGTTTTTCCTTATAAAACAGACCGATTACTGAACCATCCTCGGCATAAAATGTGGACACGGTTTTTGGCCTGTATGCGCGTAGATCCGGAATGTCCGGCAGATCCCTGGAAAAAATAAGGTAAGTTGCCAACAGTCCGCCCATGAGTCCACTAAGAGCAGCGAGAACAATGATCAGCGGAATACCAGCGCCAATCCACGCGAACAACCCAAATAGAGTTTTGTATTTTGATCTGTTCCCGTTGAGCTTTTTCATGCGGACGCAATTCCTACTGAAAATACAGGCAATTAATTGATTCCATCTAATTACGATCTTATGCCACATAGCGTGATTCGTCAAGAATTGGTCGTCCGAAACGTTCCCCCATTCTTGTTTTGTAGCGCGGCGGACAGCGATTCTTGACGAATGAACCTGTATGAATTAAACTGACAAATTGTTCTGGAGGTATTATCTCTTGCGAATAGGCCAGGGTTTTGACGCTCATAGATTTTCAGATGGACGCAAGCTTGTGCTGGGTGGTATTGAAATCGAATATCCTCTGGGCTTGCTGGGACACTCCGATGCGGATGTCCTCGTTCATGCGATAATAGACGCTCTGTTAGGCGCCGCCGGCGCAGGCGACATAGGCATGAGATTTCCGGACACGGAACCTGCCTACAAAGGTATCTCAAGCCTGATACTTCTTGAGAACGTAGTAAATGAATTAACTGGTCTGGGCTTCTCCATACTGAATGTAGATGCGACAATACTTGCTCAGAAGCCGAAAATAGGACCGTACCGCGAAAAAATGTTGAAGACCCTTTCAATGGTGATGGGTCTGAATCCATCGAGAATAAATCTGAAGGCTACTACTACTGAAAAGATGGGATTTGTCGGAAGGGAAGAAGGAATAGCTGCAACAGCCGTCGTTTTGCTCGAAGAGCCGGCATACGGATAAATATTGCTTCCGGTTCGAACCTTAGGCAACTTCAAAAACCGTGCCTGCGTTCCTTGATCGATCTTCCTGGAAATTACCGTTGATGATTGGAGTTTCTATCATGGGGCTTAGAATTTACAATACACTGACACGCAAAAAAGATGTGTTCGAGCCACTGAACCCCGGAAGGGTGGGCATGTATGTTTGCGGTGTGACTGTTTATGACTTGTGCCACATTGGCCATGCACGTTCAGTGGTGCTTTTTGATGTAATTTACAGGTTCCTCATGAAGTGCGGATTTGCTGTTACCTATGTCAGGAATTTTACGGATGTGGATGACAAAATTATCAATCGCGCCAATCAGGTTGGAGATTACTGGAAAGATCTTGCCGAGCGGTTCATTGTAGAATTTTACACGGATATGGATGCTCTCGGGGTGCTCAGGCCGACGCATGAACCCAAGGCGACTGAACATATAGGAGAGATTCAGGCGTTAATTACAAACCTCATCCACAAAGGTTTCGCTTATGAAGTGGATGGGGATGTAATGTATTCTGTAGAGAGTTTTTCCGGTTATGGGAAGCTTTCCGGTAAGAAGATTGAAGACCTGGTATCTGGGGCGAGGGTGGAGATTGATCAGAAAAAGCGAAACCCCCTTGATTTTGCTTTATGGAAAGCGGCCAAGCCTGGTGAACCATATTGGGACAGTCCGTGGGGACCCGGCAGACCTGGGTGGCATATCGAATGTTCCGCCATGAGCGTGAAATACCTCGGTGAGCGGTTTGACATACATGGGGGCGGGGCGGATCTGACCTTTCCTCATCATGAAAACGAGATTGCGCAATCAGAAGCCGCTGCTGGCGGAGCTTTTGCAACTTACTGGATTCATAATGGTTTTGTTAACATAAGATCCGAAAAAATGTCCAAGTCGTTAGGCAACGTCCTGAACATCAGGGACATTTTGAAAACATGCCACCCCGAAACATTGAGGCTCTTCCTACTTTCCAGTCACTACCGCAGCCCGCTCGATTACAGTGATGAAAGTCTTAAAGAGGCTTCGAGCGCTCTGGAAAGGCTCTATTCAGCAATACTGGTATTGGACAGATTAATAGACGCCAAGGGGTTGTCCAGCGATAGGCCGGAAGAAATCATGAATCTCAGTTCCCGCTTTGTGGAGGCCA
The DNA here is from genome assembly GCA_903896745.1 of uncultured Desulfomonile sp. GTDB lineage: Bacteria > Desulfobacterota > Desulfomonilia > Desulfomonilales > Desulfomonilaceae > CAITZA01. The sequence goes on from CAITZA010000235.1 coordinate 7,133, forward strand.
TGGAGGACGATTTTAATACGCCCCGATGCCTGGCCATACTGTTTGAAGCGGCTCGTTGTATAAACAGGATTAATACGGAATACGGCGCTAACGTCGAAAAAATACCATCCTCTGAAACTCTCCTGAATTGCAGGACTGATATCATCAACCTGTCAAGAGATGTCTTGGGTATACTGAAAGAAGAGCCGGTAGCCTTTGTTGAAAGGGCCAGACATGCAGGAACCACTGAACTGGGAATAACCGTATCAGAAATAGATGGCCTGATCTCCGAACGCGGCCAGGCACGAAAAAACAGGGATTTTAAGCGTGCCGATGAGATTAGGGATAAACTTGCCGGTTTTGGTATCCTGATAGAAGATGGTCCTAAAGGCGCAACCTGGAGAGTAAAGGACAGGAATTAATGATATGGACGGTTAATCAGGTATGGTAAAACGATATCATGTCTGTTCACACGGAGTTGGGAAAGGTTGGAAATAAGGGTTGAGAGTCTTTACTGCGTATATAGTCCCGGAACCTTGTGGCAAAACAAGGCCTTGAACGACGTCTCATTCACCATTCCGTCCTGTTCGGTTCTTGGAATACTGGGACATACCGGATCCGGGAAAACCACTTTATTGAAAAACCTTAACGGGCTACTTAAACCAACATCCGGGCAAATATTCCTGGATGGAATTGACACCGGCAGTTTTCAGGCTCAGCTATCCCGCATGGTTGGTCTGGTTTTTCAATGTCCAGAAAGGCAGTTGTTCGAAGACACAGTTCTAAAGGACATTAGTTTTCCCTTCAGAATAGATCAGGAGTTGTCAGAAGAGGAAATATTTATAAAAGCAAGAGACGCCTGTGAGGATGTCGGGCTGGATTTGAACAAAATTGGCGCCGATTCCCCAGAGTCCCTCTCTGAAGCATCCCGGAGAAAACTGGCAATAGCATGCATACTCGTCAATGATCCAGGGATCATAATGTTTGACGAACCGCTAGCGGGAATGAATCCTTACTCCTCGCTGGAACTCGTCAGAATGATCATGAAGATGAAAAGCGAAAAGAAACGAACCATTATAATCGTGTCTCATGACATGGCTCCATTTATTTCGTTTCTGGATTTCATGATGGCGCTGGACAATGGCCGGGTAAGGGCATTTGGAAAGTGTGGAGAAGTATGTGAGATGTTGTCTGAGGACTCCGGGTTTTCCGAATTATTACCACCCGTAGCTAGTCTAAAACATCTGTTGGTTAAAGCTGGAATCAGGATACCCACGGATGAATTCGATCCGTGCGTGATTTCAAAGATCGTCTCTCTATCGCTCAGCACCGGAGATGTCAGCAAATGAGACACAAACATATTTCGACAATGATTCTCTGTTTGGGCATGCTTTTCCTTGGCCAGTTATCTCAGGCCCAGGAACTTACCGCCGAGCAGGTGATGAAAAAAGTTCAGGATGTTTATGCGGACAAATGCTGTTTTCAGGCAGGATTCGATCAGGTTACGGTAAACGTCTCCATGGACATAAAGGATACATTTGAAGGAACAATGTATGTGAAGATGCCGGGTCATATAACCCTGGACGTCTATTCTCCGGAGAGACAGAAAGTGGTAATGAAGGGGCGGTCGTATTCTGTGCAGTTCCTGGAGGACCAAACGTCCGTCACCGGTGAAATTCCAGGGGAATTGAATGTCGAAAACTTTTTTAGTTTTTTCACAAATATCGGGGCAATTGACAAAAACTTTTCCTTCAGGTTTCCTCAACGTCCCAAGGACCTGGACAACAATTTGATCTTGGTGGAACTAACGAGTTCCAGAGCGGCGCCGGGGTCCTACAGGATAACCCTCGGGATAGATTCGAGGAAATATACTATCAACCGAGCAATAATCTATGATGCGCTCGGGAATTACAATCGATTTGATTTGTCTGAGATAAAATTTCTACCTTCCATACCGGACAGGATTTTTGATGTTTCCGGTTCCAGGTAACCATTTTGATTTTCCAGGCTTCCGCAAAATAATCCTAGTTTTCTGGTTGGAGATCGATTTGTCCCTCCGAGGAAAACTTCCTGGAAAATTTTTACCAGGCTGGAATGCTTTTGGGGAATGATTTGAGCCGAGAATTTCTTTACACTATTATTAGCCTGGGATGTCCCAAGAACCGGGTAGATACAGAAAAAATGATGTTCGTCATGAGCAACGGCGGGTACTCTTTCACGGAATCCCCTCCAGACGCTGACGTCATAATTATAAATACCTGCGCTTTTATCGAATTAGCTACCGAGGAGTCGATAAACACTATCCTGGACTATATGGAAGAAAACCCCGATGCGATCATGGTGGTGGCCGGCTGTTTGCCGATGAGGTACAAAGCTGAAGCAGCGGAGTCCTTGCCGGAAGTCGATATTTTTATCGAGCCCGACAACATGGCAGACCTGCCTGCTCTCGTTGACGAGGCCATGAGAGCTTCGGGAAAAACAAAATCCGTTTCTGTCAAAGGACTGAAACAGTCTGCTATTGGCCGTCTTATTACAACCCCAGGATACGCTTACCTGCGCGTTTCGGATGGTTGTGATCGCAAGTGCGCATATTGCTCAATCCCTTCTATCAGAGGTCGCATGAAGAGCGAACCTCCGGAGAAACTGGAAAAAGAAGCTCTGGAACTGGCTTCCAGAGGCGCAAATGAGCTCATTCTGGTAGCTCAGGATTTATGTTCATACGGCATTGATCTCAAGATAAGAAATGGCCTGGAACTACTATTAGAACGACTGAACAGGATGGACGCTGTTTCCTGGATCAGGCTGATGTATCTGCATCCAAACGGCTTTCCGAAGGGGTTGCCGGACCTCATAAGAAACTCGGAAAAAATTCTACCGTATCTTGACATCCCGATCCAGCATATTTCCGCCAGGATATTAAAGGATATGAAACGCCCATGGAATAGTGACGCAATAAAGAAACTGTTTGATAGCGTTCGTGAAAGAGTTCCGGGTATAGTTCTGAGGACAACAGTGATGGTGGGATATCCCACTGAAACGGACGCTGACTTCAGGGAACTCAGCAATTTCATAGAATCTTACCAAATTGAACGGGTAGGAGTTTTCACATACTCCGCTGAAGAGGGTTCCGCAGCCTTCGCGTTGGGGGATCCGGTTTCAACCGAGGTAAAACAGGCCCGGGCAGACGAGATTGTGGAGATACATTCCAGATTTCTCGAGAAACGGAATTCATCGAGGATTGGGGCTATAGAACCCGCAATAGTGGAAGGATATTCAGAGGAAACAGAACTGTTGTTGCAGGGACGTTTATGGGATCAGGCGCCCGAGGTGGATGGCGCTCTTTTCATTACGGACGGGAATGCAGTTGCAGGCGGAATCTATGACGTAAGAATCAACGAATGCGTCGGTACGGATTTATTTGGTGAGATTGTGGTTTGAACCGTTTAGGCGCCGCACTAAATACGGCGCCTTTGATCATATAAACAAAAAAAGGCTTATTGTTTCGGAGCTGGTTTCTTTTCCTTGGTTTTTTTTGCGGGCTTGGAGGCTTGGTTTACTGGCGCCTGGTATCCGTAACCCTGAGGAACCCCATATCCATAATTGCCATAACCATATTGGGGATTATTATAATATGAGGCCGAATTGCTGTAACTGCTAGACCCTCCCCAGGAGGGAAAACAGCCCGCTCAACTCGCTCCCACTGAACTGATCATGGCCGAAAAAGCCAATACACACGCTAAAGCGCCAACTGTCAACATTTTCTTGCTCAAATTTTGTCCTCCTAATTTGTCTTTCCCTACAAAAAAACAATATTATTGTAATCAAAAGAAGAAATTTGTCATCAAAAATTTCCCAAGCAAAGGAAAACTAACTGGAGAATGAATGATAATATTTAACAAAACAGATAGTTATGGGTCGCGTAATATTTGACGTTCCACATGGTTTCCTGTAGAGAAAGGGAAAAGGTATTTGTTTGCGAAGGCAAAGACATTACACTATACTAAAAGATTATAGTTTAGCCTGATCCAGGTTGAGGTCGATGAGAAACGCCCATGGAATTAAACAGATATAAAAATTTCCAACAATAGTGAGTTGACTGGGCGTTTGGAGAACACGCATCAATTGAGCCTGGCGTGTCGGACAAAGCGGCTTGATTAACATTTGCGCAAGATTGGAGTCATTTTAATGGAATCGCTCGGAGTATGTTTAGGAGCTTCTACGTTAAGTTTGGTTCGTCTTCATAGGAATGGGGGAAAAATAGAAGTCGTGTCCGTAAATGTAATCACCCACGAAGGTAATCCCAGACAAACCTTGCTTAGTACTCTGGAGTGCATTCCAGATATCAGCGAAATACCTCTGGCGGTTACGGGGCGAAAATTTATCAATTATATTGATTTGACTACAATATCGGAGCCAGAGGCTGTCGAGGTGGCAGTAGGGCGCATACTGGCGGATAAATCTCAATACAGGGTCGTAGTTAGCGCGGGTGGCGAAACGTTCCTGGTCTATCATCTGGATGAGGAGGGCAAGATTCAGGGTATCCAGACAGGCAATAAATGCGCCTCCGGCACGGGCGAGTTTTTCTTGCAGCAGATAGGCCGAATGAGTGTCACTTTGGATGATGTGGCCACCTTTGAGGTATCTGAGCATCCCCACAAGGTTTCTGGCAGATGCAGCGTATTTTGCAAGAGCGATTGCACGCATGCCCTGAACAAAGGGGTTCCGAAGGATCAGGTAGTGAGTGGATTGGCCAGGATGATGGCGGGAAAAATTGTCGAGCTCCTCAAAAAGTTGCCGAAGAAGTCAGTGGTATTAATTGGGGGATCGTCCAGAAACAAGGGTATGACGCATTTTCTCGAACAGGAGATTGAGGATTTGTTCATTCCTGAGGAAGCGCCATATTTTGAGGCGTTTGGGGCCGCCCTGTGGGCCATGGATCATGAGACAAAGAAGTATTCCGGCGCCCAAAATGTGTTTAAGAAAAGATCATCGGCATTTGGGTACTTACAGCCGCTATCCGATTTCACAGATATGGTGTCGTTCAAGGACCGGCCAAGAGGACTGCCCCAACCATTGGATGAATGTATCCTAGGGCTTGATGTGGGATCTACGACGACCAAAGGCGTGATAATGAGACGATCAGACAAGGCAATCCTTGCGGCTGACTATCTGCGCACGGACGGGGATCCGGTAGGCGCCTCTCGCAAGGTTTACAAAAGCCTGGCCTATCAAATAGATGTTCCCATAAAAATACAGGGCCTGGGTGTTACTGGTTCCGGTCGCCAAATCGCTGGGCTTCATTCCATGAGCGACGGAATCATAAATGAGATCATAGCGCATGCCGCAGCGGCTGTTCATTTTGATCCAGATGTAGACACCATCTTTGAGATCGGAGGTCAGGACGCGAAATACACGTACATTACAAATGGGGTTCCGAGCGATTATGCGATGAACGAAGCGTGTAGCGCCGGAACAGGTTCATTTCTGGAAGAATCAGCCAAAGAGAGCCTTGGGTTGAAGGTGACCGATATCGGTAAAGTAGCTAACAGCGCTTTGAAACCGCCCAATTTCAATGACCAGTGCGCAGCGTTCATAGGCTCGGACATCAAAAATGCGGCTCAGGAAGGCATTCCGGTAAACGATATTGTTGCCGGACTGGTTTACTCGATATGTATGAATTATTCGAATCGCGTCAAGGGCAATCGACCGGTTGGCAAGAAGGTATTCATGCAGGGCGGGGTTTGTTATAACGCGGCCATTCCAGCCGCAATGGCGGCGCTGACAGGCAAAGAGATCGTTGTGCCACCGGAACCCGGATTGATGGGCGCTTTCGGTGTGGCGCTTGAAGTCGAGAGACGCATTCAGATCGGGCTCATGGAGGAGCAATCTTTCGATCTGGAAACTCTCGCCAACAGGGAGGTTTCTTACAAGAAGCCGTTTGTTTGTGGTGGCGGCAAGGAAAAATGTGACAGACGGTGTGAGATTGCCCGTATACAGATCGAGGAAAAGACCTACCCGTTTGGCGGCGCCTGAAACCGTTATGTTAACCTCATTCGCGACCTCGAATATGATACCCGTGAACTCGATATGGTAGATTTCCGCCAAAAGCTTGTGTTCAAGGAACTTGCCCCTGAGGATTCTACAGATACAAGACCAACAGTCGGAATCAACAGATCTTTTTTGACGAACACGTTTTTCCCGTTCTTTAACGCCTATTTCAGGGAACTCGGATACCGCGTTGTATTGCCCGATAAAATTGATCCGCGTGGAACTGATCAGCAAGGCGCGGCCTTTTGCTATCCTGTTGAAATATCTCACGGCTATCTGGCCAATCTTATAGAAAAAAGTCCGGATGTTTACTTCATGCCTCATATTAGGGGAATTCCTACGGACGAGGACAATGCAAATACGTGTACCTGCGTATTTGTTCAGGCTGAGGCTTTCTATCTTTCGAGCGCCTTCGACTCTGTCAGCCTGAAGAAAGTCATCTCACCGTATCTCGACTTGAGTAAAGGATTTGAGGCAAAGGCTGAGGATTTTGCCAAACTTGCCTCTGAACTCGGAAAATCACGTTCAGAGGGTTTAAAAGCTTTCGATCAGGCGCTCAAGGCTCAACAGGCATTCCGGGACGAACTCAAGTTGAAGGGCGCACAAATTCTGGACGATCTAGCGAAGAGTCCGGATTCTATGGCCATTGTGCTTTTTGGAAGACCTTACAATTCTTTCGCCCCAGAAGCAAACAAGGGGATTCCCGGTAAATTTGCCTCTCGTGGCTATAGAATACTGCCTTTCGATATGCTCCCATTTGAAAATGAAAACATTCTGGATCAGGACACGATGTATTGGTCCATGGGCAGAATGATACTTAAAGCGGCTAGTCTGGTAAAAAAGAATCCACAGCTATTCGGGACATTCATCAGTAATTTTTCATGCGGGCCGGATTCTTTTGTTGTCGGTTTTTTCCGTGATGAGATGGGGCGTAAGCCGTCTCTGACTCTTGAACTCGATAGCCATACAGCGGATGCCGGTCTTGAAACGAGAATAGAAGCGTTTCTCGATATAGTCCAATATTATCGGGAGCTTGAAAACAAGAAAAAAATTCCGGAGATCAGACGTGATTTCAAAGCGGCGTTTACTGCAGTTCATAACAGTAAACCGGTGATAGTTACTGCTGATGGAAGAAAACTGCCTTTGACCCATCCAAGCGTTAGGGTGGTATTGCCGGCAATGGGCCGTTTTGCCCACGAGGCGCTAGTCAAGACATTCAAAAAAGTTGGCATCAATGCGTACGGACTTCCCCCTGCTAATGAGGAAGTGCTTAAAATAGGACGTGGAAACTCTACCTGCAAGGAGTGTCTACCACTCCAAACTACAGTTGGGTCAATGTTAAACTATTTCTGGAGAGATCGTCCTGAAGGAGAAGTGACGGCATATTTCATGCCGGGAGCTGCTGGACCGTGTCGCTTCGGACAGTACAATGTTTTTTCCAGGAGGCTGATTGAGCGTCATGAAATACCCGATGCGGCGGTCCTGACTCTTAACGCTGCCAATGGTTACATGGGGCTGGGTGACAGCTTTACGCTTCCAGCCTGGAGGGCGATTCTGATAGGGGATGTGATGTATGAGGTCTGGTCAACCGTGTTGGCCGCAGCTAAAGACAGAGACTCCGGCCTCAAGATATTTTTTGAGGAATGGGATAAACTGGTCAATGTAGTTGACAAGTCTTGGAAGGTAATAAAAAAGCAAATCAGATCAAGCGCCCAGAAATTATCCCTCATAGAATTGAAAGCGCCGTATCATGAAATCCCCAAGATTTCGCTTATTGGAGAAATTTATGTCCGCAACGATCCCATTTCACTGCAAAACCTGGTAGAGAAGATGGCGGACAGGGGATTTATCGTCAGGACTTCCCAGACCAGCGAATGGATAAAATACGTGGACTGGTTGATCAAGAGTGGTATCGAGGGAGAAGGGCGGGATATTCCCTTTTGGATTCGTTATTACGTCAAGAAATATTTCGATACGAAGATAAGGAGCCTGTTTGCTCCATCCGGACTTTTCTTCCACGAAACCTTGGAGGTGGCTGATCTGGTTAAATCAGGGGAAAAATTTGTGTCTCCCCTGCTTACCGGTGAGGCAATTCTCACCGTTGGCGCCGCGCTTCATGAAATTTTGCATCCATCCTGCGGAATATTGTCGATAGGACCTTTTGGATGCATGCCAACAAGGGTCGCTGAAGCAATCCTGTCGGAAAAGTTCACTGCAGGTGAAAAACTTGAAGCTATGGCAAAAACTAACGGAAAATCGGTTCCAGATTCGGTCATTTTTAGAAATCCCGATCGTAAGCTACCTTTTCTGGCGATAGAAACCGACGGCAACGCCTTTCCGCAAATTATTGAAGCCAGACTCGAAGCCTTTGCATTGCAGGCCAGACGTCTGCACGAAAAAATGCTCGCAAGCGCGCATAATTAACAACTTTTACCGGGAAGGCCAGGATTTAATATAATCCTGGCCCTTTTCCCATAGTCTTTTTTTAGAACCAGGATACTTGAAAAGGGGGGAACATGGAGAATTTACATCAGAATCATAAATTCAGCACAAGGAAAACCGGTAATTCAGCCGAAACACTTGTGGTAAGGCATCTGGAATCGCTTGGCTACAAAATCGTTGAACGAAACTTCTACTGTAAGACAGGAGAACTCGATATCATTGCCACAGACGGCAAGGAACTTGTTTTTGTCGAAGTCCGATCACGCCACTCTGATGCTGCCATAAATCCACTTTTCACCATCAGCGAAAAAAAACAGAACAGCATCAAGAAGGCAGCCCAGATTTATCTGATGAAAAATCCGGTTGATCTTCCGTTTCGTTTTGACATCGCTGTGGTGACCATGAACCCGGAACCGGAAATTGAAATAATAGAAAACGCGTTCTTCGAATTCCCATTTAGATAACAAGCGGGGGTGTCGAGCGTATGGGCAGTGAAACCAAAGCGCTGAGCAAAAAGTCTTGACACTATATGTGTTATTAGATATTCATATTTATGTATACGGTCCCAGAGAGGCCGCATACAGATTCCAAACCAAACTGAAAAACGATTTCCTGTCCATCTGACAGGCCTCCAGGCGCGGCTTTTGGTCGCGCCATATTTTTTCCTGCCAGGCGCCATTTCTAAATTAAATGCACAAATAATTCTGTTCGCGCAGGAAACCCGGTACGCTTTCCGAGTAATTATGTTTGTAGGGAATCGGTATACGAATTCAGGCAGTTTCTAATGATGCAGAACGGGGCTGGTCAGGAACTATTTCACGCAGCCCAAAGAGTTATGATTGGATAATAAACGTCATTAAGATTCGGGTTGATTGTTGTTGTAATATTCTTCGCTAAAGGCGTCAGCGTATTTCTTTATCCAGTCGATGACTGCATCAACCCCTAAATCTTTGCCCGCCTTTTCGGATTCAATCCATTTGTGACGCTGGATTTCGGAATTCTGGGTTTCGAGGTATCTTTTTAAATCCATTTTAGAACTCTAGTTAAATTGTTTTTAACGTCCGGTTTGTATAATATCATGTTTCAAATTGATAGCTTTGGAACAGATTTATGTCAAGCGGATATTGCACGAAAAACTATTGAACTGTTGAATCAGACAATCCAGGATGAACAGGGTTTCTGGTTGAGCGAAGTTTTCTGAAAGTTTCTAAGCCGCATCACCAGCGCGACTTTAGACGATCAATTTTGACAGCGTATATCTTGAGGAGGTATTGATGCCGAACCAGTTACTAGATCTCAGGACGTGTGGGCAGTTTGTATGGTTGGACGATCTTGGAAGGGAATTGTTGAAATCGGGAATGCTAAATCGATTGATAACAGAGGATGGCGTTACCGGGTTGACATCCAATCCGACCATACTTCAAAAGGCTTTGAGCAGCGAAAAAATATATGATGACGAGCTTCATTCCCTGGTGGACAAGGGAGAGACATCGGTTAGGCTGTATGAAAGCCTTGTCATATCTGATGTTCGGGAGGCCGCTGACGCTTTGCGTGCCGTTTATGAATCCAGTAATGGTGAAGACGGGTATGTAAGCCTGGAAGTGTCTCCGAAGCTGGCCTATGACACGCCTGGGACTGTTGCAGAGGCCAAAAGGCTGCACGAATCCGTAAGCCGCGAGAATCTTTTGATAAAGGTTCCAACTACGTTAGAGGGGCTTGCTGCGGGGCGGGAACTGATTTCCCAGGGTATAAATGTTAATTTCACATTGATTTTTTCGGTGACTCAGTATGCGGAAGCTGTCAAGGCATACATGGAAGGTGTGGAAGCATGGCTTGAATCTGAAGGAAACCCATCCAGGCCTTACTCTGTCGCATCGTTTTTTGTCAGCAGAATAGACACCGTAGTAGATGAGCGGCTAAAGGAGGCCACAGCCCCGGCTGCAAGGGCTGCCGTGACCGACATGTTCGGCAAGGCTTCTATCGCCAATGCGCGACTTGCTTACGAACATTTTGATTCAAGCTTTAATAGCGACAAGGGTGTTTCACTCATGAACAGGGGGATGCGCGTTCAAAGGCTTCTCTGGGCGAGCACTAGCGCCAAGAATCCGGCTTATCCCGACACATACTATGTAGATAATCTTCTCTGGCCACAAACCATCAATACGCTCCCGGTTGTTACTCTTAACGCCTACAGGGATCACGGGTCGCTGGAGAAAAAAAATCAAATGAGTGTCGAGGAGGCGGAGCGGATATTCGAGAGACTTGAAGCGCTTCATCTGAACATTGACGATATTACGGAGCGACTGCTTGAGGATGGGATCAGGGCGTTCGCTGATTCCTACGACGCTCTACTGCAGGAAGTAGGGAAAAAGCGGATACGCCTGCTGCGAGGCTGGGGACATCGTTCGGCATCTCTGGGAGGATTAAAGGATAGGGTGGACAGCGCCCTTGAAGCTTTTGACAGGAACAGGATTCCGGAGCGTATCTGGAACTGTGAACCGGACATTTGGACAGACGATGCAGCCGGCCAAAAGGAGATAACCCAGAGACTTGGATGGTTGCATGTTGTAGAAACCATGATCGGCGAAAAGTCTAAACTGGAGGAGTTTGCATCCGAAATCAAGGATGCAGGATTCAAGACGGCCGTATTGATAGGAATGGGCGGAAGCAGTTTGGCGCCTGAGGTATTTACCAAAACATTTGGGGTCGCTGACGGTTTTATCGAATTAAAGGTTGCGGACACTACGGTTCCGTCTACGATTCTCGAAATTGAGCGTAGCCTGGATCTTCGTAGAACACTTTTTATCATAAGCAGCAAATCTGGTGGCACAATAGAAGTAATGTCGCTTTACAAGTATTTCAGACAAAAGATGTATGAAATACTTGGAGACAACTTTGGACAGAACTTTGTGGCGATTACGGATCCTGGAACGAGTTTGGGTAAACTAGCTGCGGAAAACACGTTCAGGAAAACATTCCTCAACCCTCCCGACATCGGAGGACGTTTTAGCGCCTTGTCATATTTTGGCCTGGTTCCAGCGGCTCTTCTTGGACTCGACATTGATTTTCTGCTCACCCGTTCATCACAGGCCGTTGAAGCTTCGGGCCCGGAAACACCTTCCCTGGAGAGTCCGGGAGTTTGGCTTGGGGTCATAATGGGAGAAGCAGCCCTTTGCGGTCGAGACAAACTCTCCCTGATCATCTCACCGGGCGCATCAAGTTTTGGTTGCTGGCTGGAGCAACTGATCGCCGAGAGCACTGGAAAAGATGGGAAAGGTATAATCCCTATAGATAGTGAACCCATAGGATCAGCAGATGTTTATGGTGATGACCGACTTTTCGTTTATATGAGACTGGACGGGGATCCAACTTATGACAAGGCGGTTAGCGATCTTGAGAGGGCGGGTCATCCTGTTGTAACCCTGAGGCTACACTGCAATTATGATTTGGGCAGGGAGATATTTCGTTACGAGTTTGCCACTGCTGCTTCGGGGGTAACACTGGGTATTAACCCTTTTGACCAGCCCAATGTGCAGGAATCGAAAGATATTACCGGAAAGATCCTGGCCGCTTACACAAATGAGGGTAAGACACCGGATTCTGACAAGCTTGATCCGCGTTCATCCTCCTTTCCAGCACAGATCAAGGAATTTCTGAGCAGCGTCCAGGATGGCGATTACCTCGCATTTAACGCATTCATCCATCCTTCAGATTTTGCCTGTAAATGCCTCCAGGAGGCAAGAGCGTTGATCAGGGACCGTTCTAGGGTGGCTACCACTCTGGGATTTGGTCCGAGGTACCTGCACTCCACCGGACAAATTCACAAAGGCGGCGCGGACAAAGGTGTTTTCATAGTTGTGACAATCGAGGAACCCGAGGATATTCAGGTTCCAGGCGAGGCCTATACATTCGGAACGTTGAAAAAAGCTCAATCCATTGGAGATTTCCTGGCGCTAAAAAATCGGGGCAGACGGGTGATACGGGTTCATCTGTCAGACGAAACTGATCTGGAAAAACTGGTGGAAGCTCTGCGATAACAGTTTAAAGAAGTCGTAATCACGATGCATGTTAACTCTTTCAAAATATCAAGGTTTTACGATCCGTCGCTCTGGGCGTTGCTGGTCCTGATACTGACAGCCATACCTGTTCATTTTTGGGACCGGCAAATATTCATGTTTCTGAATGGATCACATACTCCACTCACTGACATTTTCTGGCTATCGTTTACAACATTGGGAGATGGTCTGTTAATATGTATGATTCTAGGGTGTTTTTTATTGATAAATCCTAGGATAGCAATTGCTGGATTAGCCGTGTTCCTGTTGGCGTCCATTGTGGTCAATCTCGTAAAATATATGATTCCTTCGGCGAGGCCACTGGAATTAATGCAGATTGTGCATGTAACTGGCCCGGCGCTTCGCTGGGGAAGTTTTCCATCGGGCCATACAGCGGCTGGTTTGTCCGCTTCGCTGGTCTTGATGAGCTATGCCCATGGTTATTCCATGAAAGTCATGGTAAGCCTTATCGCTGTACTGATAGGGCTTTCCAGAATCTTCGTTGGGGCGCATTTTCCGTCGGACGTCCTGTGGGGGGCTATTTGTGCAATTACAACATATTATATTGTCAGGATCACGATATGGTCCAAAATCGAAACAATTACTCCGGATCGTCCGGATTTCAGCGTCAAACTGTTCAGGTCAGCATTTTTTTTGCAATGTGGTTTAAGCCTTTTTGGTCTCTTGGTCTACTCGATCAGGTTTTCGGAATATCCACCGGCGGGGGTTGCCATCAGCGTCGGAGTTATTGCTTTTGTGTGCATAAAATTGTTTGAGATCGCTCCACTTTCCGGTAATGACTGATGTGAGTCAAAGTGTTGAAAATAGCATAATGAAATGACCTGGTTTTTTAGAATCAACCGGCAGGAATAATCGTCAGCGAAGAGCCATATTTAGCCCTGCATCAGAATTTACCATTTTATTAAGGGTCTGAAACAGTGTTTTTATTTCAATTGGTTTCTCCAGTATAGCGTTGACTTTGTACTCAGAATAGGCTTCCTCCGGCGACATCTCTTTTACCCAGGCAGTCAAAATAACAAATTTCGGTTTTGGCCTATGAGTGTTTGTGAACATTTCTTCAACTCTCCTGGCTACCTCTAGCCCATCCATCTCACCCATTTCCAAATCACTTACAATAATGTCAATTTCGGTGTCCTGGAGTACGGCGAGACCTTCGGTTCCCGTACTGGCGACGAAAACCACTGCGCCATAATTGCGTAAAGCCCGACTGCAAAAATCAACAAGATATTCGTCATCATCAATCCACAGTATTCGTAGTGGTTTCATAATCGTGGAGCCTGTCACAGTGTCAGCTAAGGGAATTATAAATGATCATGCCACAAATGGGACAGTATCTCAGCAAAAAAAATGAACAATTGCGACGATAGCGGGAAACAATTTCTACCCTTTCAGTCTTCTGAGAAAACCTTGCATAGTGACCAGTACTTTGGGAATCCTTTCCTTCTGGACAATTAGGGTAAAATATGATCCTAGAAGTATGAAAGCAATTGCTGGGATAGGCAATATGAATTCCGCTGGGGCCAATCCTGATCTTACGATGCGTTCGGTGGCCAGTGTAAGGGCATAATAGGCGAACACGGCCACAAGGCCCACCGATACGTTGTTCAAGCGACTTCTGCCGAGATTCAAAACACCTAGCGGAAACGCCATAAACGCTAACGCCACGCAGGACAGCGGATGGGTGAAGCGCTGCGTTATGAGAAGGCTGGCCTGAATTCGGGCTCGCGCATAAAAAGAACGCGAAACCTGGTCGTCAGAATCTTTAAGTGGTGGTAAAGAATCGATGCGTTTGCGAATATCACTTATCGAAAGTTCTTCAAGTGATTTGGGCGCCTGTTCCAGCACATTGGATTCCAGAGGATACCTGAATACATAGGTTTCAAATGCCAGAGCTCCTGTCGAATCACCAAGGTGATCCTCACGCAGTATGACACCATCACGTAAATCAAGGACAAAAGCCTTACCCTCAGGGTCCGGAGAGACTTTGCCCTTCTTGGCGATAACGATGCTGATTTCTTTGGGGTTTGATGACTCCCTGAGGTATATTTTACTCATGATGCCTGTTGAACTGTCGATTTTTTCGACGTAAAGCATCAGGTTCTTAAGTTTATCAAAAAAAACTCCCTCTTCTATTCCGGCGTCAATTCTCTTGGTCAACGCCTCCTGCATCAGACGTTTACCTTCGGAAATCCCTTTTGGTATGAGCCACATCGTACAAAGCATGCTAATCGCAAAACCAAGAACGCATATAAAAAAGACTGGTGGCGCCATTCGGAGAATCGATATGCCGGCCGCCTTGATGGCCTGTATTTCATTATCCGCTGCAAGTCGGCCCAAACCGAGCAATATTCCGGATGTTATAGATAGAGGAGCTACTGTGACCAAGGCGCCAGGAAGAGCATTTATAAGAACCTGAAACAGAATCATTGTCAATTCAAGACCTGACTCCATCCCCCTCTGCAGCAATGGCAGAAAACCGGCAATCAGGCCCGCCCCAAGAAATATCGCAAACGAAAACAGGGAAGACGCTGCTATCTCACGTAGAATGTACCGGTCCAGGATGCGGGTCCCAATCAAAAAAGTCTCCATTCATGACCTAAATAATTATCTTATTATAAATCCCAATTAGTGTCGATGACAACAAAGGAAATCCAAACCATTTCTTGTCAACAAACCTGATTTGAAATATTACATAAATTCGTTTTTTGTTCTCGAATTTTCGGCGCTGGGAATGCGACATGTCATGCGGATGCGGTGTCCGGGCAATTGAAGCTGCAATGGAGAATCATACGGTGGTAGAGAGTTTTTATGATGGGTTGTGATAATTCCAGGATTTTTTATATTAGAGCGGGTTTCTGGATAATCGGATTGAGTGTGGGTTGTTTGTCAGCCTATACGGGTCGCTACTTCCAGAATAATGACGCAATGGTTTATGTCGAGATAGGTGAGGCATTGTGGACGGGCAGATGGTGGGATGCCGCGAACTTTACCTTCAGTCCGGTTTACGGCCTAATGGTGAGAATATTTCAAGCCCTCATCCAAACCAACCCCGAAAACGAAATTATAATTCTAAAAGCGCTTAATATATTGATACTTGCGGTGTCAATGTTGTCCTTCGAAATTCTTTTGTCAGTTGTCAGGCGTTTGTGGGGCGAAAATAATCTTTCTGGCGACAAGCCGCTCGACTGGTGTTCCATCACGGCAATATGTTATTCGGTTTTTCTGGTAGCGGCGCTCGTTTCGGTGAGAACCCGTCTAATTAATCCGGACATGTTGGTAATGGCCATTTCATTCATCTGCATGTCAATCATTGTCTCCATATCCCGGGGAAATCTTGACTATTCCACGTTTGTAGGGTTGGGCGCTGCAATCGGTATGGGATATTTGACCAAGGCTTTTTTTTTCCTGTACAGTCCGGCTCTGCTAATTGCAGCGGGTTTATCATGCAATTCCGCCAGGAAAGCTTTCCCCCGCTGTGTAATTGCGTTAGTAGTGGCTCTTGTAATTTCGGCGCCATTGTTGATTGGCCTGTCCATAAAAAAAGGCTCATTTTCTTACGGAGAGGGCGGTCGCCATGTATATGCCATCCTCTTTGGATCAAAAGGCGATCCGCTTTTCCCCGGCCTTGTCCTCAATGATTCTCCAAGGACGGTCCAATATCAATACGGCGTTCAAGTTACCAGACCATTAACATTTGATGTTACCTACTGGACAATAGGGGTTCAGCCGGAACTTGCAATCAAGGGGCTGCTGGTATTGTTCTCGCAAAACTTTGCGGAGGTATTTGTCCAATCACCCTGGCTCTTTTTTATTATAGCCTGGTATTTATTGAAAATAAAATTGGGTTCTGTGAAATTCACTCCGGTGATGCCCATGTCTGTCCAGTTGGTTTTGGTGGTTCTGGGAGTTCTAGGCGTTGCGCTATTTGCTCTGGTAGCCATGGAACCACGATATGTGGCCCCGTTCGTATGTTGCTTTTCTGTAGGACTTTGTTTGTCGGTGAGAACCCTGCCAACTTACGGTTGGAAGCATAAGCTAATGTCCTGGAGTTCATACGGATTGGCGTCCGTTCTGATACTTTTCGTGCTCGACTCTGCAATTGACCAGTCCTACCGTGGGCTGGTGTCAACACCGAAAAAGGCATCCTACAAAGAGTCTTTCGAAGAAAATGTTGCGGTCAGGGAAACTCTTGGCAAAAATAATATATTGCCTGGGGACAAAATTGCCGTGATAGGCAGTCCACCGTTTCAATGGGCAAGAATGGCGGGATTAAAAATTACAGGCGAAATCCTGTATCAGGAAGAGTTTCTCAAAGCCGACAGGTTGCAAAGGTCATTGGCTATTGAATCTTTGAGAAAGGCCGGATACAGGGCCGTGATTGCGATAGGCGCTGACTACGAACGATTACATCCAGAAGGATGGTCAAAGATATCGGGGACGCGAGACTTTCATTTTTACCTTTTCTAATAAAATGCCCAGGTTTCACAGTGTAACCTGTTAGTCTGCGCCCGTTCGGTTTTTTAATGGAGCTATCCAATTCAGCAAACGGCATTTGACCGACTGGAACGAATTTTTTCTATATCTATTTCTTGTCTTTTTCCACTCTACGTTTTTCCTCCTCCCTGATTTCTCGCCGGAGCAGTTTGCCGACCTTCGATTTAGGCAACATATCTCTGAATTCAATGTATGATGGAACCTTGTAGGAGGCAAGCTGAGATGAGCACCAGTTGATCAGTTCCGCAGCGCCTACACCCTTGGCGTCGTCTTTCAGCACCACGATAGCCTTGATTCTTTCGCCGACCTTTTTGTCAGGAACCCCGATGACGCACGCTCCAACCACTACGGGATGATCCTGAAGAACGGCTTCGACTTCAGAAGCTGACACTCGGTACCCCTTGTGCTTCAGAATATCCGCAGACCTCTCTACATAGAATATTTCGCCGGTGTCGCTGCCTCGAACAAAATCATTGGTCCTATAGAATATTTCTGATCCGATTTTCACAAATGAGGCCGTTGTTTCGCTAGCCTTATTAAGATACTCTTTAATGGAATGCTCGGAAGTGACCATCAGTTCGCCGACTTGGCCGACAGGAACGGGCATAACGGTTTCGGGATCTATGATTAAAGGTTTGCGAGACGGTAGCGGGAAGCCTATTGACATAGGCGCTGGGTCTCCGGCGCCAAGTGGGGAATAGGATACGTGCCCCGCCTCGGTTGATCCGTATACTTGATATATAGGCACATTCGCGCGTTGTTTCCATCTGTGCAATACTTCCCTGGGAAGAACGTCACCTCCACAAAAGCAGTATTTCAGAGAACTAATGTCATAAGTGTCCTGACGATCATTTTCCAGAATCATTCGGTAAAGAGCCGGGACTCCCAACATCCATCGCACCTTACGCCTTTCAATCTCCATCAGGATAGCGTCTACCTGTGGGACAGGCATCAGCACCGTCGTTGCGCCCACGTTGAGACCTACGGCCATGAACAAGCCCAAGGCCATGATGTGAAAAAGAGGGTTTATGGCGATATAGACATCTTTACCGTGTTGCAAGTGCCCCACGGTCAGCCAGTCAGTAATATCATTTACGTAAGAAGTGTGTCCCCAATGATTGCCCGGCACTCCCTTGGGGAAGCCCGTTGTGCCTCCGGTATAAAGAATGTACGAAAGGTCCTGGACAGGGTCTATGGATACTTCAGGAGGATTGGCGGGATTTTTCAACAATGTTTTGAATGACATTGTCTCATTTCCGCCTTTTACGGTACCATGAGGAGTCTTGTCAAACAGATACGCTACGGTCCTTTTAGTAATTGAGACCATATCGATAAGGTTTGTGTAAATTATTTTTTCGAGAGAGGTTTTGTCGAAAACCTCCTTGACGTAGCCATAGTTGGTGTCATGACAAACAATGGCCCGAGCGCCGGAATCGTTCACCATGTATTCGAGTTCATGAGAGGTATAAATGGGAGAAACAAGGACCACGACCAGTCCAAGCCTCTGTGCGGCAAGGAACGAGATGACAAACTGGACGCAGTTCGATAGGTATAGAATAACGCGGTCCCCTTTCTTGAGCCCGAGTCCTGCCAAACCAGTGGCGAACCGATTGACCATGCCATGCAGTTTACGGTACGAAAATTTTTCTCCAAGAAATATTATTGCAATATTGTTTGGGTATGTTTCGCAAGATTTTTCAAAACGACTGAAAGTAAGTTCCGGCTTCATTGTCCGCCTCCAATTTATGATCCAAAATAGGCTGACTTAACATCCGGATTATCCATCAGTTCCTTGTTAGTGCCTTCCACGACTGCCGCTCCATTTTCGAGTATGTATCCATAATCTATAATTGGCATGATAGGACGGGCATACTGTTCTGAAACAATGATGGATGTTCCCCGCTCGTCCCTAATGTTCCTAATCGATTTTGCAAGAAGGTATTGAATGACCGGGCTCAATCCCAGGAGTGGCTCGTCCAGTAAAAGCAGTTTGGGTTGAGCCATCAGGGACCGACCGATAGCAAGCATCTGCTGCTCACCTCCACTCAGAAAACCGCCCAGCCGGTTTACGAGTCTTTTGAGCGCAGGAAAAATGGTGAAAACATATTCGAGGGTGTCCCGAGCCTGCCTAGCGGTAGCAAGATAACCACCAATGCGAAGATTCTCGAGAACTGTGCTTTCCGGGAATATGCGACGTCGTTCAGGGCACAATACTATACCAGCCTTCGCCCGATGCGCTGGAGGCATTCCCATTATGTTGACGCCATTGAAATTGATTTCTCCGCGAATTGTAATACGTTCGCCTCCGGCCATCTCCTCTTTTTTCTGGATGTCGAGCATGATGCCGGACAGGGTATACATGAGGGTCGATTTGCCGGCGCTATTTGCCCCAAACACCCCAATTATCTGGTTGACCCCACATCCAAGGCTCACGTTGTTTAGCGCCAGCATGTTTTCATAAAAAACCATAAGTCCTTTTGCTTCAAACATATTCGAGCACCTCGTCCTCTGAACCGAAGTAGGCCTCTTTCACTTCTCTTAATTCCATAACCTCACTGGAGAATCCTTCAGCTATCTTGCAGCCGAAGTTTAGGACTATAACCCGATTAGCCAGCCGGAATAGTTCGCGAAGACGATGTTCGACCATTATCAGGGATATGCCTTCCATCTGAAGCTTTTCTATGAGCGGTAGCATACTTGCCATTTCACTCATGCTCAGCCCTGAGAAAACTTCATCGCAGATAATCAGTTCTGGTCTCAATGCGAGGCATCTGGCGAGCTCAAGCCTCTTTAGATATCCTGTGGGCAAGGATGAAGCCATTTTATACGGTACGTATGAATCCCGTTCAAACCCTATTTCCTCAAGAATATCCAAAGCAACCGTGTCTCGGCTGCCCATTTTGCCACCGCCACGCCAGCCACCCGTACGTTTTGCCCTGGGAGAGAAAAGGGGGATTATCAAATTCTTGAAAGCAGGCAGAGAGTAATAAGGTCGCATTACCTGAAAGGTTCTGGTCAGACCTATATCTGCAATCTTGTGAGGATGCCAACCGGTAATGTCATGCCCGTTAAACACAACCTTCCCACGGTCAGGCTTGACGAAACCTGAAATGGCGTTAACGAGTGTGGTTTTACCAGACCCGTTTGGGCCTATTACCCCAACAATGTCGCCGCGATTGACCTGAAGGCTGACCATAGAAAGCGCTGCGACTCCGCCGAAAGTCTTGCTGATATTGTCCACAATCAATAGTGGTTCGTCACTCATGGTTGATAATCCCCGAGAAACCGCGAAGTTTTGTCAAAACCGACTCAAATGCGACTGGCAATGAGCCATTTGTCAATGATATCAAGGGCTAAATAGAAACCCAGCGCTCAAACTGCTCATACTTTCTCGAAGCAAAGACCATTATGCCTTCGCTTTTGTAAACTATGAACATGGTCAGAATAATAGCGTATACCGCAATTCTTAGCGTCCCGAAGTCTCGAAGCAGTTCAGAAATTGGCACAAGAATGAGGCATCCAATGACAGGGCCAATCAGAGTGCCACCGCCTCCAACGACAGTCGCAGCGATTGGAATGATAGAAAAATCCAGAGCAAACTGCGATATTCCCGCCCACATATATATATGGGACAGAACCGCTCCACCGAAACAACCGAGGGAGGACGCAATGAAAATGCCGAGCGCCTTGTATCTGGTTATATTGATTCCTGACGCTTTCACAGCCTGATCGTTGTCTTTAACTCCTGAAAAAACCAAACCAACATCTTCAGTAATCATGCGACGCAAGAAAAACACCGATAGCAAAACAGCTATTATGAGTAAATATTGTTCCATCCAGACACTCGAAAAACCGTCCACCCCAACAATTCCATCCGTTCCGCCAAATATATCGAGCGCTTCTATTACTCGAGCTGCCAGCAGTGGAAACATCAGACTTACTATGGCAAAGTAAACCCCGCGCAGAGGAAGGCACGGCAGGAAAAATACGGTGCAAATTGCGGCGCCGACAACGGTAGCTGCTGGAATGGTAATGAAAATTGGGGCCCCCAGTTTCATGTTCAAAAGAGCCGCCACATAGGCGCCGACACCAATATAGAAACCTCCTCCGAGCGAAACCAACCCCACATAATTTGCCAGAAAATCAAAACTTATTGCCAACAGACTATAAATGCAGATTATTGAGAGGACTTTTTGCCAGTAGGGAACAGGCGTCAATAATATTGGAGCGGCCAGCAAGCCTAGAATAAATATGAGGCGTGGAGCCACCAGATAGCTGATTTCCGCCCAAGATGCGATAGCGTAAACCCCATCAGAGCGAACCTTGATTCCTCTATCCAGTCTCTCTTTGCGCCGATCCTTTTGTTCCACGGCCATCTTCTTATACCCTCTCTTCCAGTTCTTTCTGACGACCGAAAAGACCACTAGGCCGCAGCACCAAAGTGATAATAATCGCTATCAAAGCAACCACCACCTGAAAATGGGCGCCAAGATATACAACGGTAAGTATTTGAGCAAAACCGATCAGGAAAGCCGCAAGTACAGCTCCCGTCCAACTCCCCAGGCCACCCACGATGCACACGGCTACTGCCATGATAAGGACGTTATAGCCCGCTTCAACGACTATGTTACCAAGAGGGAAAAGGGTCACCGCTGCCAGTCCGGCTAACCCGGAGCCTAAAGCCATTGCGACCACAGCCATACGATCGGAGTCAATTCCCAGAGTTAGCGCCGCGCGTTCATCCTGCGCCATGCCCTTCAAGGCCAGACCAAGCCGTGTTCGGGTAACAAAAAGCCAGAGAGATGACATCATGACTGCGCCAATGAGGACTACCAATAGCCTTTGAAAGTCAACAGAAACCCCCAAGATTTCAACGCTTCCCTCCACAAAAGGCGGTAACGTGAACGTAGAGCCCTTTAGGCCTCCCCACCTTAGACCTTCCAGAATCGCCAGACCTATTGCGTAAGAGGCTATGATCTCGGATATAGGCATACCCCTGACCCTTATCAGCACGAACTGATATATGGCCGCGCCGATCAGGCCGGTAACAATCAGCGCAAAAAGCACCGACAGACCATAATTCAAGCCCAGGCGATTCATAAATATCCACGTTAGATACCCAGCCACAACATAAAGAGCTCCATGCGCAAAGTTGGGCAAACGACTTACACCGTAAACCAATGTAAAACCAAGGGCCATTAAAACTAATGTCACGCTATTGATGACACCGTATATAACTATTTCCATGGAACAGCCTTCGGGAGAGAGTTGAACGAAAACTTCGACTATAGGCCGGACATTAACCTATTAACGCCTGGCCTATATCATTTGACTGGTTATTTCATCCAGGGTGGCAACATTATTTGACCTGTCGCGATCTTGGGAGGAAACACCACGATGCGTTTGCCCGCCTGCCATTGAAAGACGGTTCCAACAGCTCCTTCAGCCGGATCGAGACTAGGTATCACCTGATTTGATTTGGGGTCAAACCTGACACGACCGTAAACTCCCATCAGGTCAATTGTCCGCAATGCGTCCGCAACCTTGTCCGAATCAGTCGAACCGGCCCTCTCTATGGCGTCTCTTAATGCGTAAACAGCCATGTAACTCGATGAGGTTCCGTACCCTTCCGGCTCCACGCCGTATTTCTTTTTATATGCGTCAACAAACTTCATTGTCCAGGGTGTGGCCTCACTTGGAACGTTCCCGGCGTTGACTACGTTGGCAAGGCAATATTCACCCTTACCTTCAGTCGCTTGCCAAAACCCCGGTTGTTCGGCCGCCGAAATAATAACACCGAAAGGAAGAGCCGGGACCTTCATATCATGCCACTGTTTGAGTAAAATGGCCGATTCAGGCATGTCCATCCAGATGATCATTACCTGCGCGCCTTTCTTTTTTGCGTCCAAAAGGCCCATTGAAAAATCCGTAGCTCCGGTAGGGAAAACAAGGGGTTGTCCCAGAACTTCCCAACCCTTTTCCCCCATAACTTTTGCGAGAAGCTCTCCCCCAGCCCGGGCGTGAGCAACGTCCTGAACCATGATTATAAGTTTGTTCAAATTGAATTTCTTGCCGATATCCTCAAGGCATGGAACCAGATCACCCATTACCATCCATTTCGCCTCGCCGGAAATTCGAAAACAGTATTTGAATTTGTCCGGATTCTCAGCCACGGTCGCATGATATTTAGGGGTTAGTGATCCAGTGGTAAGTATTGAGACCTTCTTGTTTTTCACCAATAACGGCATAGCCGCCAATGCCGCCTCGGATCTTACAGGACCTCCGACGATGAAATCCGCTTTCTTCTCCAAAATCAGTTTTTCAAGCGCCAGCAGGGCTTCACTAACAGGAACTCCGGGCTCGAGGTCCCTGGTGTCAATGACTTCAACTGCAAACTTTCTACGCTCGGCGCCAACCTTCACCCCGCCTTCTGCGTTGATCTCGTCTACAGCGAGTTTTATTCCCCGCTCTGCTGCCCATCCATAAAGGAACGCCGTGGAAAGCGGCGCCCCCAGCACGATTGGTTTATCAGCCCAACAGTGGAATGATCCGAATGCCACCAGAAGGATGGCGCCCATTGTTACTAAAAAACTTTTGATCCTGAGTTTCATGAGGTCGCTCCTTGCGTTGAGAAAAACTAAAAGCGCTATTTGACATGAAAAAATCCGCTTTGAAGCCGATGTGTAACCCCGAAATCCGAAACCGTCATCCCACCCGAAAAAAAAGGTTAATAACAATTATTAAAAATTGAATATAAAGGTATAATAAAATTAACGTTGTTTTGTGTTAACAAATATGTCGGCTGACCAGCGACATAACCTGAGGATTTGCATGTTGAGTGTTTGTTCATCATTATGAAACGTGATTGAACTGAAAACACACTATATTGTTAACACATAAACTAAATTCAAATACTTTGTCAATAGTGATATTCTACATTTTATAATCATCGGGAAATCAAGGATGATTTTCTGCTCGAACCACAGTGAGCTAAAAAACTTCATAAATACGAACAAGGAGGCGCCTTGCGGAAAAAGCCGCCAGGGACCGCAGGTAGTCGGCGCGAATTGTTGGGCTTACTAAAAGTATCACAAGGTTTCGTTTCTCGTCTCCGCGCCGGATTGTCAAGAAGTTTAGGCGCGGGTCACGCGACACTTGCCTAAACATTTTTCTGAATCACCGCGTTTTATCAAAGAAAAACTGTTCAGGATGGACAGGCCCGGGATTGGGATATATCCAGCTCTGATAGTCCTTTTGGGGCACATTTTTCATCGTGTTTGAAACCACATAATAGTCCGGTGGCTGATAAATCAACCCTATTACCCAAAGGTTTTCCTGATTGGCCCTGATTATTTTGCTGAAAAGCTCTTTTTTGCGCTCATGAGTTGGGGAACTGACGATCTCGTCGAAAATATTCATCTGGGTCCTTATCAGTTCCGGAGGCTCTTCTCCCTGCTTTCCACGAGTTTGATACCACTGTCCGTACAAGGGGGCGTTGAGGCTCTCGGCGCTGAATGGGAAATACCAGCGTGGTTCGAGCAGACATTCAAGCCCGCCATCTCCCGGCCAAAGCGCTATATCGTGGGAAGCGGTCTGAGTTCTTTGCCTGAACAGTTCCCTTGTTTCAGATTTGATGGCGGTTTCAATTTTAACCTTTTTCATGTCTGATGCGACTATTTCCGCTATGTCAACCCACGTTTGAATGGACGCCATTACGTCAAGACACATCTGGAGGGGTTGTCCATCCGGCCTGAGCCGAATTCCGTCAGGTCCTACTTTCAGTCCCATTTCATCCAGCATCTTTGAAGCGAGTTGCGGGTCATGTTTCAGATATGCCGATTCGTAAGACGCATCGTACAGGTCTGATTCTTTTAGTGGCGCTGCCTGACGAGGTGTGGCCTTACCCCTGAACACGATGTCATTGATTTCGTTCCTGTTGATAGCGTGTGACAGAGCTATTCTGAATCGCTTGTCAGAAAGAATCGTTCTGGTCACCGGATCAGGGTGATTCAGGTTCGGCGCCAGGAGCAGTCCTACAGAAGCAGTGGAAAGTTTGGGAATCAACCGGTATTTTCCTGAAGCCTGCTGGGATAGCAACATTACCGAATTGCTCATTCCGCCCAGGTGTTGAGCCTGAAAATCAATCTCTCCAGCTACCGCCTTGAGAAGGATCATGCCTGCTTCCGCCTGAAGAGCTGAGCATATTCGATCAATATACGGAAGTTGATTGCCCGCAGTGTCAACCTTCCAGTAATAAGGATTTCTTTCCATGACAAACAACTTGGAAGGCGCAGGAGTAACCGTTATCCACCCCAGTAGCGAAGGCATTTCAGTGGTCACGAATAGTGATTGCTGAAGGCTTGACAGTTCATTAAAGAGCTTTGTCCATGATGACGCTTTTTTTTCTTTTAACAACGCCTCAATGTCCTCAGGTTTTGCATATTTTGCGTGAAACTTGCTCAAATATCGCTTCGGTTTTGTAACCAAAGCCATGCCGTGAGGGCATGCAAGATTTTCTAGGAATAATCCATAAGGTTTGTCGAACTCCATAATGAATGAGAAATCGTCAATCTTGGTGACCTTTGGAATTATTCCGGAAGGCGCAAGCCAGTTAGGGGGGGATGGAGTCAATTCCTTGTTGAAAGCCACGTCGTCAAGGGCAAAAATTATATCGTCAGCTGTGAAAGGCGTTCCATCCGACCATCGAATTCCTTTGACAAGATGAAAAGTATATTTTGCGCCATTGTTGGATATTTCCCAGCTAGCGCAGAGGTTTGGGGCAATCTTGAAGTCTGGAGTCCATCTAACGAGAGGATCATATAACACCTTTCTGATAGCTGACAGATCAGAAAGACCTGTGTAGGATCTGCGCCAGATTCCCCCATAGTCGCCTATTTTGTCAACAGGTTGTACAACAACAGGGGATGTTGGAAGCCTTTTATCCACCGCAGGCAATTTCCCTGCCTTGACCTCAGCCGCCAGCATTGGAGCTTCCTGATAAGCCACTGACTCAGAAATTAATTTAGAGAAACAGATCTGAATTGATAAAGTCACAATAATTAGAATGGCATAGATCGAAGGACTCTTTTTCATAGTTTCTCCTGTCACTTATTAAACTTATGCGCCGGGTAATACGGGTAGCAATTGGGTTCATTTTTACCGAGGGTTGCGTTCCAACCAAAAAAGATAGTATTATTCAGACTTCGCAGCCTTAAAAACAGGCTTGAGAAATGAAGTATACAAGAGTATAAGAGATAAACTAAACAACACGATAAATATTTTCAACTCTCAATGACTATAAGATCGCTAAAGATCTGCAAATTGCTATAGAGAAAATATTTGTAGTCGGAAAGTGTCGATCAGGACACCAGATTTAAAAAGTAATTCAGGATAGCTTATCACAAAGTAGCTTTCCTTTGGAGTAACAAAATCATGTCGATTCAGAAAAATGAATTCGATGGACAATTTGTTCTTTCGAAGACTGTAAACTTTTTTCCGAATAAATGGCAAACGAGACATATAGGGGACTGGGCTCTTGCAAGCCACAAGAGTCTGCCTGTTACGGAAATTTTCGACGCAAACGGACAGGCGACCGGATGGTTGCTTGGTTATCCGATCACAGCCCAAGCAGAATTGCTGAAATCCAGTGTGAGGCTGGATCGCAAATTGCTTACCCATGATGATTTTGAATCATGGTTGTGTTCTCTATCCGGTCGGTTTGCATGCATATATCTAAGTAGTGGGGCGAAAAGGGTATATCTGGACTCATGCGGATCCTTAGCCGT
Source organism: uncultured Desulfomonile sp. (assembly GCA_903896745.1). Lineage (GTDB taxonomy): Bacteria > Desulfobacterota > Desulfomonilia > Desulfomonilales > Desulfomonilaceae > CAITZA01. Next base: position 33,957 of record CAITZA010000235.1, read on the forward strand.
CGTATATTCGACCGATCATAATTCTGTGGCTTCAACAACTACTTTACTGGCTGATATAAATAATGATGGGGATCATGAGTTGATCAGGCTACTTGGCATGCCGGATAGCGACTCGTGGTATCCATCGGGTTTGACGCCTATGAAGAATGTGCGTCGATTGCTGCCGAATCATTATCTGGATCTTGAAAGGTGGCTTTGTGTTCGGCATTGGCCCAAGCCATCAGATTTGCAGAAAAGTACCGATTTTGGATCCACCGTTCAAACCGTAGTTAAATGCCTGAAAAAAAATATTGGCGCAGTCTCCAGGCAATATCCTGTTCAAATGTCATTAACCGCTGGTCGTGACAGCCGAATGCTGTTGGCCTGCAGTAGGGAATACCTGCACAGAATAAAATTTCATACAGGTGTGTGGGTTCCTTCTGGCGTTGATAGTGAGATAGGTCGCCAGTTGGCCAGGAAGCTGAAACTCAATCATGTCACGTTGCGGGTGAAATTGGCTGGGAAGTCGGAACTGGATGATTGGCAGAGTCGAACGGGGCATTGTGTGTCAGGAGAAATATGGAGAATTCACCCGACCTCAAGGAAGATCGATCCTCAAAGGGCCTTTCTGCCTGGTTGCGCAGGGGAGGTTGGCAGGGCCTATTACTGGAGGGAGGGAGACGAGACTCTGGAGCGTATTACTGCCCACGATATTCTAAAACGAACCAAACTTCCCGCAACGGGAAAGATACTTGAAAATACCGAGTTGTGGCTTGGTGAGATATCGAACCTTGACTGGAACGTCATACTGGATCTTACCTATATAGAGCAGCGCCTAGGATGCTGGGCAGGCCCTTTACAATATGGCCAGGATGGAATGCACAGAGCAAGGCTCTTTCCTTTTAACGATCGGGAAATTTTCAAGGCCATACTGAACGCGCCGGTTGACCCGCGGCGAAGCCAGATGCTGGCTGATGACATCCTTGCGTCGGAATGGCCGGAGCTTCTTGATCTACCGTTTAACAAGCTAACTGGGGCGGCTGGTTTGATACAGGCCGGTAGAAACATGATTTACTCTGTAGCCTCTGACAGGATGAAAGATTTTTGCGACCAATTGTATGCCTGGAAATTTCAGGCATGCTGATCCGGCAAAGTATAGGGTAGGCCGAAGTGACATAGGCAAAAGATCAAATGTCAAAAAATTCCTTGAATTTCAGGGCACAAAATTTACACATATTAATGGCTATCTGCGGATAAATTCTAATTATTGCCTGAAACTGCCTCTGGGGCAATACGTATGTCTGGGTAGGTTCTACCGCCACACATGTTACCTGAACCGGCATGTTTGTGAACATGCCCACAAATCCCAGGAATGAGCCTGCGCCAATGCTGAATTTCATCGTTTGGTTTGGATGACCATAATTTCTGTAAACGCTCACCCGTCCGGATGTAATCAAATATATCGAAAAATTTTCGGCCCCCTCTTGTAAAATAATTTCATTGACCTCAAAATTCCGTATTTCAGTAACCGTTGCAAGAGCATGAAGCTCCCGGATGGACATGCCTTCGAAAATTGGAAAAAGCGCAAATCTATCAATAATTTCTGATGTGTTGATCATTGCAGGGTCCTTGGAAACAGATGGAAAAAGTATCATTTTTGCTGCTCCGGAAACATGACAATCGTCATCCAGATGTGATTCGAGCACGGGAACAAGAGATTCATCCGGCCACACATCTCCAATGGATCTAACCGCAAGCAATCTCATCAGAGGGTCTTCTGACTGGGTTAGGAGCGTCAACACCCTTGAGACGGTCACTTCCCTGATCAGGAGCAACATTGATCTCCCAACTTCTATTTTACGTTCAACCGGAATATCTTCCAAGAGTGGGATCAAATATCTTGCAACATCCTTGCGCACAGTGTTTTCCAGTAATTCAACCGCTATTGCCGCCTTGTCAGACTTGATTGCGTCATACATGAGCCTCATGTCCGAGTGATACACCCACAGGCCATAAAAAACGAGCCTCAATATATCTTCATTGGTCTCTTTCAGGTACCTGACCAGCATTCGAGTGTTGGCAGTATGATTTATGGCTTCCAGGCAGTGAATATATATAAGGTTTGTATACACTTCCGTAACAGCTCTATTTAACAGGCTGCTGTTTTCAAAACTGGTGATCGAATATGAAAGCCTGATCACTTCAAGAATTCCCTGCTTGCCCTTGAAGTCCGCAGTGAGCAGGGATGCTTCCAGATACGGCGCGACCTGTTTTGGATATCGCCTGAGGGCGTCAACAGCAGCGCTTCGGATCCTGTCATCATCATCAGAGAGCATAAGAACCAGGTTTCTTACTGCCCTGAAGTCATGATGTCTGGCAAAGTAGGAAGCCGCCTCAATACGTACCAAAGCGGATTGATCTGTCATTCGTTCGAGAGCTTCATCCGTATTCTGTATTGAAATCGGCTCGTCAACTCCAGCTTCCGATCTTATTTCCCGGTCAGCATGATTGAGTCCATCTTTACTTGAAAACAGCCCAAAATTAATGGCGCCTTCAGTTCCCAAAGCTCCGAGATAAAATCCCTGATAGGTCAAAAC
>CAITZA010000236.1 GCA_903896745.1 uncultured Desulfomonile sp.
AGTAGCTCTTTTCATCGGCCCATATCGTTTCATGATAATCGGGATGCTAGGGGTTCTCAAGGCCGGCGCCGCTTATGTGCCTCTGGATACCAAGTATCCTGAAAAACGCGTGGAATTCATCCTGAACGATACTTCAGCGCCTGTGGTAATAACGGATGAGGAAAATGTCCAACGCCTTGAACAAATCCTTCTGAGTTCCCAAATCGGCAAACAGCCTGAAATAATTTGTATAGACAGGGATTGGAAGGAATTTAGACAATTTTCTGATGGGGAACTGGCCCGGAAACCGGATAGAAACAGTTCCGCATATATCATTTATACGTCAGGCTCTACCGGAAAACCCAAGGGAGTGATCATAGAGCACGGGGCTTTAGCCTCGTTTACTGTATCCGCAACGGAACTTTATGGCATCAATGAGAACGACAGGATTTTGCAGTTCGCGTCTCCGAGTTTTGACGCCAGTGTCGAGGAAATTTACACTTCTCTCTGCGCAGCAGCCACTCTTGTCCTCAGGTCACATGCTTCCCTGACAACCATGACCGCTTTCGCAGCAGAATGCGTAGAAGCTCAAGTTACTTTACTGGACCTCCCCACCGCCTTTTGGCAGCAATTAACGGAGGCGCTTCAGGAGGGCACGATCTTGCTGCCCGAAACGCTTCGCATGGTTATTATCGGGGGAGAGCAACCCGCTGGGGAGCCAATAGCGGCTTGGCTGAAACTGACCAAATCGACCATACCCCTCATAAATACTTACGGGCCGACGGAGACAACGGTCGTCGCCACCGCCGTAGATCTGACTCGGTGGAAACCTTCAGACCCGGCATACAGGTTGGCGCCAATCGGGAAACCTCTCAAACACATCAGAGCCTACATCCTTGATTCCAACCTGAATCTCACGCCAATGGGAATTGTCGGTGAGCTTTGTATTGGCGGTCGAGCTGTTGCCAGGGGTTACCTTAATCTGCCCGAAAAGACACTGCAGCGTTTCGTCCAGGATCCGTTCAGTGACAACCCCAATGACAGGATTTACAGAACCGGAGATAGGGTAAGATATGTTCAGGATGGCCTGATTGAGTTCTGTGGCCGCGTTGATCGTCAGGTAAAAGTTAGGGGGTTCAGGGTTGAACTTGATGAAATTGACAACGCGTTGCGAAACATCCCGCAAATATCCGAGGCTTTTTCAGTCGGAAAGAAAAGGGATTCCGGTCCTGTTCAGATAATCGCATATACCGTGCTCAATCCACACTCTTCCATTGAAGTTCCAGCGATTAGGGAGAACCTGCAATCACGTTTGCCTGATTTCATGATCCCTTCCGCATGCATCATCCTCGACAGGTTTCCACTGACTTCAGGAGGGAAGATAGACGTAAATTCCCTACCCGAAGTCAACGACACACCGAGTGATGAGGCGGATTCTTATGTCGCGCCACGAACCCCTATTGAAGAGGTTCTCGCAAACATCTGGCGTGAAGTCTTCGGCATAGGGCGTGTTGGAGTTCGAGATAATTTTTTCTATCTGGGCGGCCATTCTCTCTTAAGTCTACAGATTATAGACAGAGTTAACAAAGCTGGGCTTCACCTCACACCTGCCGATTTCATACAGAATCCCACGATCGAAAAACAGGCCCGCGTTATCACCACCGCAAAACCATCCTCGAGCGCTGGAACGTGGCAATGTCTTGTTGAACTGCAACCCTACGGTTCTCGTCCCCCCGTTTATCTGATCCACTCGAATCCTGGAGATGTTTTAGGCTATGTTAACCTGGTTAACAAACTGGGTCAGGATCAGCCATGCTATGGATTCGAGTCATTAGGACTGAGAGATCTGTCTAGGGCGCACAGAACAGTCGAGGAAATGGCAGGTTATTACATAGACGAAATGATGGCTTTTCAGCCTGATCCTCCGTATTATTTGGCGGGCTGGTGTTATGGTGGGATTGTGGCGGCTGAAATGGCATTTCAGCTGCAAAACCGAGGCCAGGAAGTTGGGTTGCTGGCCTTGATAGAAACCCCTTTTCCCAAAATGGAAAATGTCAGGGCTTCATATTATATGAAAAAAATAATAGGCTTGTTAAAACTTGGACCGGCAGGGTGGATGTCGTACGCTCAAAACAAATTCAAGTATTTGAAAAAAATCAAGACTGGCGCCATAGACAGCGTGTTTTCGCTGGACCTTGATTCAGGCGTTTTGGCCAACAGGCCTCAGGTATACAAGTTAAATACTGACGCTATGAATCTTTACAGCTTGAAAGGTTTCCTTTCATGCCCTGTAAGGATTTTCATCGGTGACATCCTGGAGGAGGGCTTTATACCTGACATAGAGAATTTATGGACGAAAATGAGTCAAAATGTCAGACGCTACGTGGTTCCAGGTTCGCACTTGACAATACTTAAAGAACCTGGGGCTTCAGTTCTGGCTGAAAAACTTCGAGATTATCTTGATGAAGTTCAACAAATAGGGTAGCCAATTGTTCATGAAATTTTTTTTCTGCTTTATCTTCGCTGTGTTATTTGTTGCCGTTAATAGTTGCGCCATGTCAGATTCTCCATGCAAGGATGGTGAGGCGGTTTTTAGTGGGAGTTACCCAGCAGAATGCTTGAAATACATAACAATGGAACCTTCCGCTGGAATAGACAGAGGCGTTGCACTTAAACTATCGCCGGACCCGTGGCATAACCCAATACTAGGATTTCATTGTGGAGGAAAGTCCCGAAAAGACCTTACAACGTTTACCGCTCTTGAATTTTATTTCCGCACCCCGGACACAGACCCGGGAAACCCAACTATTCAGCTCAAAACATGGAATGAAAACTCCAATGTAGTTAGGATCAGGGATTATATAACCGGCGGGATTATGGACAACAATTACAGGCTTGTGAGCATTCCCCTGTCGGTGTTCAGAACCCCCGCGTGGGATTTGGGTAACGTGGAGAACATCGTTTGGAATGCTGATCCAAACCGTAGAACCTATTTTGTAGACAGGTTAGAATTAAAACAGACTTCCGCGCCAACCCTCATCACGCAAGGAGAATACGCTCCGTTTCCTGAAATCGACACGGTACTAAAACTTAACTTCACAAAACGCTGGCAGGAAGATACTGTCAGAGACATAAGAAACTATTCTGTCTCCAGTCAAACTGATCCGGCTTATGCCAATCCCTTGCATCCGGTTGAAGTTGGTCTGCATTACAGGGTTCATGGTTTTAGTCCTAGTAAAGTTCCCTACGTACGTTTTTCATCTTTCATTCGTCTTCCCTTTCCCTTAAAGGACGGCAACCAGTACATTCTGAGAGTCTCCGGTATCAAGGACAACTTCTGTAACAGCATGCTGTCAACCGAAGTAAACCTTCAATACGATGACAAGAAAATCGTTAACCCGAATATAAAGGTAAACCAGGAAGGTTATTTACCGGAAGGCCGCAAAGTTGGGTATGTTGGGGGAAATTTCGGTGACCTTGGAGGAGGAGCTTGGGCTGTAGGAAACCGTGGGGTTATATTCTCCTGGAAACCTGGTCAGGGTTGGAAAAAAAATGAATCCCCTTCCGAGAATAACCTTCGCTCTATTTCCGGTCTGAGAGAAGACGATCTTTATTGCGTAGGTGATGGTGGCGAAATCCTTCACTGGAACGGAGACACAT
>CAITZA010000237.1 GCA_903896745.1 uncultured Desulfomonile sp.
CAAAGCCCGACATTGTCTTCATCATTGAGATACCTGTTGACCTGGCAATCGAGAGAATTCGCAAAAATCGGGACGCCGCCTTTTCCCTGTTCGAGAAAAAGGATAGTCTCCAACGTGTGGACAGGGTCTACAAGTATCTGCATGAAAAAGAAATAATCAGATTGGATGGCGCCAAGAGTGAGGACCTCGTCCATCAGGAGATAATCAGTGTCATCGAATCTTGTATCGAGCCATATTGGCCCAACTCTCATTGACGCGCCAAATGACAGGCTTGACGATCCCCAAAGCTATTGCCGTTAGTATCTCTGGCCGGTTCCTGTTTGCGACAGACTGGATAGGCGCCTGTAGCGTCCGAAGACCGTAACAAAAAAGATCATGGCCCGAAGGAAGGTGCCTGGCACAAGATTTATCTATAATGCATTGTCGCTAAAATACTCCACACCAAAAATCTTTTATCTCACGAAAATCCTGTGCGGAATGTAGGATGGAGCAACTAACTATCCAGACAGGAGATGGAACAATACCTCCTCCATCATCTGTCAATCACCGGTATAAAAACGAATCTGTTTGAAGATACAGCGATAACCAGCGTTCATCAAGGTTCTGGAGGAATACTCAGGGAGGCCAACCACCTGGACAGAGGCGCTCTTGTAGCGGTGGCAAGGGATAAATCCATGATATAAAACGCCGATCACGTGCGTCTGGCTTCTACAGAAATCTTTCTAACACCCCGTACCTCGCCGGGTCGATCGGCTCGGAACCTATACAGTGATAAAACAGACCCGCTGTCCTAAATAATCAAAAAAAGCTCAGTCTGATGTTGAAAAACTACACCAGCAAACGATCAAGCTCCGCCTTTAGAACTTCCATTTTGTGCGGCTTGTGCAAAACACCTGCAGGACGCTGAACAGTAAAACTTCCCAAAACATCGTCTTCCGTGTAGCCTCGAACAATTTGTATAATTAAGACTCTAAACGGACTTGTGTGGATGAACACAGGTGGGAACAGAAATATGAGTAATCCTTTCATGGAATCTCGAATCACATCTCTCGAAATCAGTATGGCAGATTTCAAGGAAATCGTGGCGGAAAACTCGCGCGAAAACAGGGAAGGCCGAGAAAGGTCAGACCGGGAGTTTGCCGGGTTTCAAAAGGAAATGAGAGAGAACCAGGACAGAACCGATCGTATTCTCGACGAACTGTCCCGGGAAATGAAAGAATTTAAAGACGAGATGAGGCAGGAGAGGCGTAAACACAACCTGGAAATGGGCCGGATTGCCAACAAGCAGGGCCGTATGGCGGAAGACCTCGTAGCCCCAAGTATATGCAGAATCATGAAAGAAGCTCTCTGAATAGACAACAAAATACCATGCATTGATAACTTTCGGGCCAAACGGGCCTACAGGGGTGACACGAGCAAGGTTCGGGAATTTGATTTCATAGCCGAACGTCTGGACTATGTTCTAGTTAACCAAACTAAATCCTCCCTACCGCAGCGGAGGTCAACAGGCTGATAAAAACCATGGGGGTCATACGGGACTATTTCCCGGAGTTTAAAGATAGGAAGCTCATCGGCGCAATAGCCTCGCTTTTTCTCAACAAAAGCGTTATAAATTACCCCTCCGTAAAGGGTATACTCGCATTGGTCGTCGGCGATGACCTGATGGATATAAAGAGTCCACACGGCTTTAAGCCGTCCTTCTGGTAGCGCCACGCCTCCGTGCCGCTGATTGCGCTTGGCCATAGTAGCGCCGGCCTCCGCGCCGGCGTATTGTGTTTTTGGATTACATCCGGCCATAGTAGCCATGGTGTATTGTTTTGCCTAATGCATAGCTGCGACAATCCCAATTCAACGGATAATTCGATTTTGATGCATGAATTGGCTGGCAAGCCAGATCAAATCATATCATTAATGAGATGGCTTCGATTATATTGTTAATAAGCCGGCACGGAGGCCGGCTCTACCATGCTTCGGAGACCCAATTGATCTATACAATTTCCATAATACCGTTCATTGCGCTCTTCATCATGATATACACCTACGGAGTAAACATCCCGTTCTTCGATGACTGGGCTTTTGTCGATATGATTGACAGATACCTTTCCGGGAATCTCACGTTTCTGGACATCTGGGCCCAGCACAACGAACACCGGCCCGTAACGATGAAACTCCTAACACTCGTTTCCGCTAGCCTCACAAACTGGAACCTGGTGTATGGCATGATGTTTTCCGGTTTCGTGGCATTCCTGACATTTGTTGTGATCGCTTTTCAGATATCACGAACGTTCAGGATACTCAAAATTGGCGGATATGGTCTGCTGATACTATTTTCTGCGCTGAGCCTCGCGGGGTTGTCCCAGTATGAGAACTGGATGTGGGGAATCGCCGTTCACTGGTTCCTTGCCAATTTCCTGGCTGTGAGTTCGTTCGTTCTTTTGTTGAATCCATCGGGTGGTTTTCCATGTTTTGCTCTGGCTGCCGTCTGCGCCGTACTGTCCTTTATGTCAATGGGGCAAGGATTTCTTGCATTACTGCTCGGTCTGATCACTTTGTTTTTACAGCCGGAACCTGACGGAATCTTGTCTCCGGGAAAGTGGATCAAAGTGTCTGTGTGGGTCGCGATTACTGCGCTTTTCGCCCTGATTTACCATACTGGTTATACAAAGCCGGAGCATCATCCGTCATTAGGCTCATTCCTGTCCCAACCAATGGATTTCCTGATATATGTATGCGCTTATACGGCTTCATCCCTCCTCAGGGATTTCGAGTTACTGGCAATCGCATTAGGGACAATCTCTTTAGTCATGTTCCTGATCGTGTTGGTTATCTGCCTTTGTAAAATGCGCGGCAATATACTGTATTACCGTTCATTCATGCCCTGGATATCGATCAGCATGTATGCTATGGGGACAGACTTTGTGACAGCGATATCGCGGCTAGGTTTTGGCTGGGAACACGCTCTCACAGGAAGGTATACCACCATGTCGGCTCTCTTCTACGTCGCGCTGGTGGTGATAGTCTGGGGGTTGATGAAGGATTTTGAATCAGAGAGACGGGCAAGCAGGAACGGAAGGAGCGTCGAATTTGCGGCAAATGTTGTGGTTTCGGTAATGATGGCGCTTTCGATATTCAGCAGTATCAGGATGTTCCATCACTTCCCGGATTTCAGGGAAAAGAGGCTGGCGGCCATGGAAACGCTTGTCAATAGTGCGGATCGGAATAAGCTACTATTGATATTTCCAGATGCGGAGTATGTTATTCAAAAGAATGAGATTCTAAAACGTCATTCACTCGCTTTCTATAACCAATAAACCTATTTTGGCCGATCATTTGTTGCGAAACGTTTAGACTGATGCAAGTCAATATTCTTAGGTGGCCGGAGAATCCAAATCCACATAATCCGGTTCATAGTCCCTTCCGTTCCTAAAAATGAGACCATCCTCCTCTGGAAAGAACCAGAAAAAGCGTCGTCTATATGTCCCGTACCTGCCTTTCCAATGCTGGTCCAGCTTTAGGGGACCACTCGTGATGATTATCACCAGGTCTTCAGGGCTAACCCTGTTACATCGGGGGAGCCATGCGTGGCCAGACAATGCTTGATTGCCTGCATGGTTGCAGATGGACTCGGTCACGATGGCCATGTTCTGGTATGGCCCAACTCCCCTGGTGTTCTTTTTGGGAAAAACTCTCAACAAGTCGCCCTTGGCCGAATCATCGAAGGAACCAAACCAGTAGGTATTCATGGCGTATGAGCCACGTTCGGAATGCCGCGCCTGTTTGTTAATGGTTTCAAGGATATGGGTTATTGCAATCTATAATCTCCCATTCCATTTTCCAGGAACAGGTGGAGATCACTATACCATCCAACATCTTTGGTTGACTCTCTCGAGTAATAGACTCCACTCTGTATCTCAATCGGCCTGCCTCCGTCTCCTGGGACCTGAATGAATGGGGCATATTTTTTAAGGCTTCTGAGGAAATCTCTGGTCCATTCCGGATTGTCTTTCATGTTGAACCTCCGACCATGTGATGCTTGTATCAGTTGGACTAATTAAATTTACAGGCAGGACCCTACCTGGCAATTTTTATTGTTTCGAGCAGCTTTCCGGATGGAGATCTAACCTGAATTCTGTTCCCGGTTTTGCGGGAGGTGTTGATCAACTTGCCCGAGGGGTTCCTTACTTCAGTCCTGTCGCCAGTGGTTCTTGTCGTGTAAAGCAGTTTCCCCGACGGGCTGCGTATCTCCTTGCGAACCGTCCTCGACTCTGCGAAGGCAAGTGTAGCCAGGCTAAGGACGACTACCAGTATCAATGTGATTAATTTCATGCTGAATCCTCCTTCTGGAAAACTTCCAGTTCAGCGAGCGGAGTGTTTGTGAAGCCTAAAAACCAATCCTCGAACTTCCCGAATGTTTTAATTTCAGACCGGACTCTTCTTCCAATGCTGAAACCAGGGCGCTGTGGGATATTGATTCCCTTTTCCTGAACCTGAACCGGTCACGAACCGATTTAAAATCTCCGGGAGCGAGATTGTCTATTATTCCAAGTCGTTGGTTCACGGACTCATCCGGTTTCTTCGTGATCAGTGGAGCCAGGTAAGACCTGTAAAAGATTGCGTTGCCTTCCGGCTTCAGGTATCCGAACTCTATCTTGTGGCTGAATCTTCTAAGACTTGCGCTATCGAGATCTCTAATCCTGTTTGTCGTAAATATCTGAATGCCATTGAATGATTCCATCCAGGTGAGGAATTCATTCGTGAAGCTGAGTTCCCATGAGTGTTCAGCCCTGTCTCTGCCAAAGATGAGAGAATCAGCTTCGTCAAAGATCAGAACGGCTTCCCTGGCCTGGGCCTCTTGGTAAGCTGCCTTGATGTTCTGCTCTGTTTCTCCCACCCATTTTGAAAACAGGTCACTCGCTCTTTTGAACACCACTTCCTTCTCAAGATGTGTGGCAATGTGCCTGGCAAGGGCGCTCTTCCCTGTTCCCGGAGCGCCATGAAAAAGTAGGGACATGGAACCCGGTTCTTCTGACTTTCTTTCCCTTGAGTATTCAACAAAGGATTTAAGTTCATCCAGGAGATATTTCACGTCGGTTCCTGCTAAATTCACTCCTTCGCGGTTGAAAGTGTCATGCCCAAGCGATGAGGCTGACTGTTTCATGCCTCCCTGAGAGAGAGTGATGTGAGATTCCAGAGATAATATGACCGATTTCTTTAAGTCACAGAAGGAGCGCTTGTGGGATTCAGCGGCCTTACGAATCGCATTGTCAATGACCCCGGCGCTCACCGTGAAACGACCGGAGAGTTGTTCGATATCAGAATCCTTGAAATATCGTTTGACCTTGTGTTTTTTTATTATGGAATGCCATAACTGAGCCCTCTGACTCCTGGTAAAAGGTTTGAAATGAACGCTGAGGGCAAAGCGGCGTGCAACTGATTCCTCTATGTTATGAACACAATTTACTATCCAGATCATCCTCACTCCGGGCTTCTCCAGCACTTCATGAAGCCAGGACCTGTCAGGAGTTTCACCGAAGATAGCCCACGAACCCCTAGTATTAAGGACCAGATCGCAGTCATCAGCAACGAACAAGGCGTTTTCAGTTTCACTTGCGATATTCACGCAGGCGGTTATGGCCGCTCTACGAGAGCCGGAATTGTCTTTTGACGCATGATCCATCTGGTAACACTCCAGACCCAGTTTCGTGGCAATACCGTAAGCGTAGCTAGTCTTGCCTGTTCCTGGGGGTCCATAGAGGAGAATGTGAGTGGACGTTTCAGGTTTGAATGAGAGCATCTTCAGAAGACTGGATGTAATGTCCGGTTCGATCATGTGCGAATCCAAAGGAATCAGATCGCACCTGGTTTTCTTTATGAACTGGTTTCTGAATTCAACGGGAGTTAGATTCTGCAACTTCTGAACAAAATCGGTCTTAAGTTCCAGACAGCTTCGATAGGTTTCAGAGTCCAGTATTCCTATCTGGTCGAGTTTTCCTCCGATGGATGCAGCCAAATCTGACTCCCTGCAATCCAGAGCCGAAGCCAACCACTTACGTCCGGAATAGCGATGGCATTCAAGGTAGTCTTCGAAGAAGGCGCTGGATTCCCTCCAGTTGGTAGTTATGAAAAGGAATATGCAGAGTTCTGTTTCAATATCGTCCAGATGAAACATTTTCTGAAATTCAGCGATATTGCTTTCAAGAGTTGTCGGCGCGTCATTGACGAATTCCTTCATACGAACTTCCAGAAACTGCATGGCCAAGGACCTGGCTCGACATCTTTCGTCACGATCCAAATGTCTGAAAATATCAACACAGGCGCTTTCATAATCCCATGTGTCATTCATGGGTTTTTCTTCGTAATTGTCTGACTGTTTTTCGGCAGGGACGAGTTCGGTCACTGACATGAAAAAACTACCAGCGAGTTCGGGATTAAGGAGATCGTATAAAAACCCGAAGGCTTCCCTGGTCAATTCAAGACTGGACTGGAGCAACCGATACATATAGGTCAGCAGCTTGATGTGAACGAAAGCGACCGAGTGGAAGCCTCCATCCAGGGATGGGCCGGAGGTTAAATATCGTGGCCTGTTACGTCTTGTTCTCATATCTGCACCCTCACTCCTTGTGGCTTATGGACGTTATATGCCCTGTTGAAAGAGTTATAATCGTTTATCGTTCCATAAGACGTAGTGTGTTTGTTTTTTCGTCTGGAATTGAAAAACCGTTCGGGGTAAGATGGTGGCAGGTATCAAGGAATCAGCTCACAAGACAAAATCGTTGTTGCGGGGACATATCCTTATCTGCCTGCGGTTCCTGTTGGGGTGGCCTATATGCCGAAAAAACGCGACATGGACAAGAGCTATGGCGAGAAAGTAATCAGGCTGTTTGCTGGTCTTATGTTCTCCGGACGCCCCAGGAGCCTCACCGAACTGGCAAACACACTAAACTGCTCCAAACAAACAATACTTCGAATACTCCGGGATATTGAATCTTCGTACCAGGTACAGGTGGAGAGGACAGAACGGGGCCGTGAAGCCATTTTTTGCATCAAGGGCCAGAAACCCCCACCAGCGGCTTACCTTACACCGAACGAAATGAATATTTTGTGGATGTGTCATGCTTTTACCGAAAGACTGTTGGGCAAGAAAATGTTCGAAGAGGCCAAGGAAGCCCTGGACAAAAGTCGGGCGCTACTCAAAGACCCCGGTTACATTTATGACGCAAATTTTGCCTGCATGTATTCCGGAAGCATCGATTACACAAAACACCAGGATACAATTAGCTCGCTGATAAAAGCCATGAACGATAGAAGCCTGTGCAAGGTTGTCTACAAGTCTCCTTGGAATCCCAAGCCAAAGACATTCTACATAAAGCCGCTGAAGCTCTTTTCTTACAAAGAGGCGCTATATCTACATGCTCTGAGGGCAAAAGACCCTTGGCAAAAAAAGTATGTGGAGCCGGAATTCGACCCTGTTCTGGCCATACACAGATTTAAGAAAGTGGAGATCGATGATTCAAAGGCTCACTTCGAGGTACCAAAACAGTACGATTTTCAAAAAGCATTCAATCAGACATTCGGAATAATAAAGGACGGGAAGTTCGTAGTCGAGGCTGAATTTACTGGCTGGGCCGCAGTTTATGTTGAGGAGAGGGTCTGGAGCGCCGATCAGGAAATAACCCGTGATGGGGATAAGGTCAGGATCAGGTTCACGGCTTCCAGTGAGCCGGAGATTGTGTCGTGGATACTGTCGTTTGGGGAGGAAGGGAGGTTGTTGGGGCCAGTAGATGTTCAGGAAAGGATTAAGGAACGGATAGCGAAAATGAACTTGTCTTACTTGACCAACACGCTTTCGGGTTGTTGATGATGGATGGATGATTCCTTGTTCGTAAAAGAGAGTGTTCTGTTTAAGACTACTTGAATCAAAACAGAAAAGGAAAGTGGGACTGAAATGGCTCAAAATGAATTGACGGATTTCTTGAATAACATGAAGTTTCGATTCAAGATTCTCGATGAGACCCGAAAAGAAACAAACTTTTATTTAGCGCGGGACTTCAATGTATTCAAATACATTGCTCCTGACGAAAATCTTCTTTCTGATATTGTTGCCGATTTAATCAATCCAGAAGGAACCCACGGGCAAGGATCAGTATTTATATGCAATTTGTTGAGAATGATAAAACCTTCTCATGACCCCAATCCCTTGTGTCAGGAAAAGATCAGGGTCATTCGAGAACAAACTACCGATGATATCCATAATTCTCAGAGACGAATTGACATTGCGGTTAACTTTGGACGATCTCAGTTTTGTTTGGGCATTGAAAACAAACCTTTTACCTATGACCAAAAAGACCAAATCAAGGACTATGCGGAGGACCTTGGAGCCAAGAGCAAAGACAACTTTTTTCTGATTTATCTATCCAAAGATGGGTCAGACCCTGTGAAAGAAAGTATTGATCCCCAGCAACTACAAAAACTCAGAGATCGCAACAGCTTTATGACGTGGGGATATTCTGCTCAATTCCTGGATTGGCTTGTCGAGTGCAGAAAGGATTGTGAATCAGAAAAAATAAGATTTTTTCTCTCGGATCTTATTGGATATGTCGAACGTAATTTTGAACTAACTAACGAATCGGGGCAGTAGTAGGAGAACATGAAAACTGACAAAGACGATCTCGGAACGATAAGAAGCTTCTCGTTTGAAACCGCTCAAAATTTAAGAACTTTTCTGAGGGTGGGCGAATGTTTTGGAGATATCAAGAATGAGTTGAGAGACCATTTTGTCGCGGCGCTCATCGCTTACATAAAGAAGCAATTAGAATCACATCCGGGTTGGGAAATTGATGACAGAATGTCTGAAAAATGGGACAGGCCATTCCCGGCCCTTTTCATTTATTACAAAGCGGGGTCCGCTTTGGACAATTATGCGGTTGCAATTGAGCCACAGAAAAAGCCCGGCCAGTCCATCGTTTACGGTGTCAGAAACGGACGAGACACAAAAGAGTCGCCAGCTTCGTTTAGTCCACAAATCTTCGGAGCTCTCAATGTTGGCAACTCAACTGGAAAATCATCGCAGTGGTGGGGTTGGTACAAGTATTTTCGTCCCCCATATGATAACTGGAACAGTTCGGACATGCTGTTAAAAATGTGGGAATCCAATAAACTCTTAAATGAAATGAGCGAGTTTGACGATACCGTCAAATATGTCGGTGACACCTTGATAGACTTGGTGATCAAGTTAAGCCCTCTTTTTGAGAAAAACCAGGTTTCGCAGGAGCACAGTTGACGTATAGTCAAGTGGGGATGATGTCACCAAAAGGGCGCCCTTATCTCTTGATGAAAATTCGGCGACAGCCTCCCTCGATTGCGCCGACGACCCAGACTAAATGACCTTGCCGTTAACAAGGGTCCTCAGACGGAATGTCTGCAACTCGATCCCTGCTGCTCGAAGTGTGGATCAAGTTCTCAAGCGCCTTTGCCGCGCCCAGATGACCAAAATGACAATTTGAAAAAATTCAGACGACCCATCGCATGAAAAAAGGTTATATAGGTTCAGAATCACTCTGAAAATCGGGAACTTCAAAACTTGACCTCCACATTAAATTGCAGGAGAAGGAAATGGGAGAATTTGAAAACGCCGCTCGTAGCATCGCAGATGCCATTTTGGAGAAAATGGCATCTGGCAAAAAAGTCAGCCCTGATGAAATCGATGGCATCTTGAAGCAGCGCTTGGGGGAAATCAACTGTTATCCCGGAAGATCTGGTCACCGGTGTCATCGTGTTGCATTTTTCGTGTCCCTTAAAAACAAGAACTATGCAACTGGACGGGGCCATCTAGATTTCAGCACCGTTTTACGGCTGCTCGTCAAACATATCCAGGGAAATTGTCCTGATATAACCCGATACGCTGTAATAGTCACTGACAGTTGGGATGATTCAGTCTACTGGGAATGGAGAGCCAACATCGAAAATATCAAACGCAGCTGCTTAGTCGAGGCATATCTGATTACTGGCGGAAAAGTTACCAGCATAGCTCTTTGATATTATTGCTTTATACAGCCTTGTAATCAAAAAATCATGGCAGTACCTGAAACCCATGCTGCCGATGATAGTGAACACACATGAACGGTGGAGGATGAGATGACTGAAAATATCCATTACTGGGTGATAAGAACGCACAAAGAAAATGCTGCGTTCATAAATGAAGAGCTACATAAAGGATGCCTCAGACAAGGATGGGGAAGTTTTCCAGAACAAAATCTTGAAGTAATTTCTGACTGCATTCAAAACAAACAAGCTCTCCGTGACAATCAGCGGGAATGCTGGAGGGGCAACAGAAAACTGCTTGCCACAGAAGGGATCTCAAAGTCCGACATTATTTTACTTCCGAATCTACCGAAGATCGGACTATGGCTAGCAGCTCGCGTGGAGGACGATAAATACGAGTTTCATATTGATCCAACTTTCCAAGATTACGGTCACATACGGCATGTAAAAATTGTAGGCTCGAGTGCCATCGATCCACGTAATTCAAAAGTTTCAGCCGCTCTTAGATCAACAATGGCATGCAGTTCTAGAATGTGGAATATTGACTATTACAAAGAAGATGTCGATCTGTTGGTCACAGCTTTGGAGTCGGGAGAGGATCTGTCGTTGGCTTCGTATGAAAGCCAGCGCTTGAAAAGCATTTATGATGAATTAGTTGTCAACGTTAAAAGCTTGTTTGTCAAAAATTTTGCCGGGAAAGAAATTGAGCCGGTGATTCAGAAAGTGCTAGCACAAGTTTACGGAGTGCCCATTGAAAGAATTGAAAACAAAAAGGGACGTGCTGATTTAGGTGCTGACTTAATTTGCAGGATACCAG
>CAITZA010000238.1 GCA_903896745.1 uncultured Desulfomonile sp.
GGCAGGACGTCCTTGAGGTCTTCGTTTTCCTGTTCGATGGCCTTCATGGCGTCGATGACAGCCTGGCCGATGTCTGATCCTTCGGGTAGATCGCGTAGATATGAAAAGCGGGCGTTTTCGGGAAGGAACATGACGCCGCGCGACTGGTAATCTGCTTTCCCGATGCCGCGCCGGCTCGACGACGAAACTGTCTTTTTGAGTTCGGATTCGAGTGCGGAAAACCTGTGATCAGCATATAAAAGAAATATGAGACCGAGAACCGGTGTCGAGAATTCGGCAGCCCTGAGGTTCGAATTTGCCCAGAGCTGATCGGCTGCGGCCCAGAGTTTGCTTTCGAGTATTCCATTGTTCGATGTCATCGAAGCCCCCAAAAGTTGATCAGGAAGTTCTGAAATTCAATTCAACCCTTAAATATGTCGCAGATAACGAGTGTCATCGAGCAAATATAGGTTAAATAGACAGTAACACAGACGTGTGTCATCCACGGGCAATGGAGTCTGCTTTTTTTTGATTACCCCAAAAAAAATTTACGAGCTTATTATGCGAGCTTTAAGGTAGCAATCCCTAAAATAATTTCTGTGGTATCAGTATGCCATAAAAGCGACAGAATGTGAAGAGCATACCAAGCCGCGATATTGACGTCGGTCAAACCGTGATGCTTTTATGCCGATGGCGCCCAGGGCCCGCAGCGCCAGGCGGGGAAAACAAGCACAATGATGGCCAACGCCTCGCAGCAAACCGCCCAGAGGCCGTGAGACCGTAACGGAGCCTGGTGGCGTTCACCCGCCAAGCTAGGGCGCTGGGCGCCGAAGGCGCAACGGAAATAAATGCGGGTCATGTAGCATGTGAGCAATGCCAGGCTTAACGGTGGAATACCGAAAACTGGGACGCGAGGTATACGCTCGTGACGATGAAACCTGCTCCGGTGGCATCCCGAATGGCATTTTCAGCGTGGTGTTATCTCGTTGCTTACGGAACAAACTTGGGATATTCTTTTTGCGTTTCTAGCATGCACGCATCTGGCTGTTACCGGAGCCAGGTGGTTTCCGATTCTGGAACATAGCGCAACAATAACTCAAACGTGGCGACACATCATATTATATGAATACTGAGGGATGGGCATGATTGTTTCGGAAAACAGCGACCGAATAAGAAAGATGCTGAGAGAGCTCGCGGACGAATATCCGGGGATCTGGCAGACGATTGATGAGATGCGATTTCAGTGCGGAAAAACATTGCCCTCCTGGGCCGGGTGGTGCTTCCTGCCAATGGCCGGGGCTTTCGCCATCGCCAGTGATGGAAAAGGCCCGAACATAGATCCACGCCGGATTACGGATGTGGCCAGAATATCCGCGCTTTCGGCCTGGCGGGTTTCGCAGGGGATATACAGGTTTCATCCGGATACGTTCAAGAGCATCGCGGAAACACCGTTGAAGGGTGATCTACCAACGGAGCTCATTTTCAGGATCCCGGAATGGTGCGTTTACGTCGAATTGCAGGGCGAGAGTAAGGAGAAAGCGGATATTCATGATTATGGTTTTTTCGCGCATCTCGAAGATGATCAGAATACTGGCCATCCCGAATTGAGGTTGCTTGTCGATAGCGAGAATGGCCTGTGCCCGATAATTATTCATCTGGATAAGCCTACTCTGCGGGAAGCCGTTCTGGAGACGTTCGCTGAAATCAAGACGCGAAAACTCGCGCCCAAGAGCATGTATGAGCCAAGCAAGGAAAGTAAGGAAAAACTGATCAAGCATTCCGAGCGGCTTGTTGGACTGCTTTTGTATTTGTGTAGCAACGGCGTTGATCTCAGGCTGAACGGCAAAGGTGGCGTCAGGGCTCCGAAGCCGTGGCCCAAGAAAACAAAAAAAGGGTGGCGGTATTTTCCACCGGACCATGCCACAGTCTGGGAGGTCGGCTACCGGATCGGACAGGCTCTCGAAGAGGCAAGGGAGCGGGAAACCAGGGAAGGTCATGCAGGCGCGCATGCGAGCCCGAGGCCGCATATACGCAGGGCGCACTGGCATTCGTTCTGGAAGGGGCCAATAAAAGAACCGTCAAATCGGCGTCTCGTGGTGTACTGGTTGCCACCGCTGGCAGTGGGGCTCAAGGAAATCGATGAGCTTGTCAGTCAATCCGGAGGCGGCGGCTAGGCTTTACATGCGGGTATTGTCGGGACAAACGGCGAAATATCGGAGAGTAATCACGGACCCGGCGGTTCCTGTGCCGAGACAAAATACAGCCTCATCTTATCGCGGCCTTGTGACGGATCCTGTCACTGCGAAGGCAAGTATATTTTCAGGAAACGCATATATATTTGTTGATTAAGGGTATCGCAGATAGTAAAGAACTTACAGGGAGATCGTGGAACCCGGCCCCCCCGGTTTCAGGTTCTCCCAAAATTCGGAGCTTTGGTGTCACATCCCCCCGTCACGCCAGAGCTTTATTTTTTGGGGCATGATCATTACAGGCGTGCACCGACGTCTGGACCGTCCCCGGCATACCGTAACAAGAACCCCACCTACATTTAAATCACATTGTTTCGCCAAATCAGACTTGGAATGCAGACTAATGGGTTGCGATCCGAGAAATGCGGATTGGACAGGAAGTCGATGTATCCGCGCGTCTTGAGAACCGTTTCTTCAATCGAACTGACAAATATTCTTTGACAGTTCGGCCTGGCAATCCCCTCTGATCGGGTCAATGATTCCTACGTGTATGTTACCGAAGTATATTTCGGGAACATAGAAGTCGCAATCCCCTCTGATCGGGTCAATGATCCCTACGCTCTCTCGGAGTACCCGCACACAACATTGTGGGAGTCGCAATCCCCTCTGATCGGGTCAATGATTCCTACATAGGCCGCAAAACGTAACCGCCTACCA
>CAITZA010000239.1 GCA_903896745.1 uncultured Desulfomonile sp.
GCACCATTCGACAGCCTTGAGTCCATCATCTACGTCATCACCACTGAAAACCTCAAGCCGTTCTTCCAGATATTCCAGTAGCGGCACAAGAGCCGGGGCTATCTGTGAACTCTTTCCCAGCGAGATTGAACGCTTAAGGTCTTTAATACTCTGGTTAATTTGCTTGCCCCTACACGTAGAGATAACGCCGCTAAATGTTTCTATTGCGGAAGCGATTCTTGCCAATGCGTCAGCTCCATCGTCCTGAGCTTTTTTTGCTTTTCTGATCAATTTCGCTTTCCTGCTGACGAGCCTCGACGCCATGGATCCATCACCCGATTCCAGGAACCGTTCAATAGCCACCGACCAATCGAGTAGCTCATCAAACGCCGAAAGGTTAAATATAGGGACATGCCTGTCTTCCAGAGGCATTTTTTCGACTTCCGACAAATTCCCAAGGGATTCCATGGCGCCGTAGAAGATGCCATCAAGAGAAACCTTTCTTGTGACTTTGGCATAATTCAGAATGACCATCACCAGCATGGGTATTGACCGAAAAGAGTGGGTTATGTCGAAAATTACTTCGTCTGACCGGCGTATCCGACCAAAGATGAGGTTGAATATCGACCATATCTCATCGATGGTTTTACCTTCGGGAATCCTGATGTTTTCTATCGAGGGTTTTAGGACAAGGTTTTTCAGTCTGGTAAACAAACCTTCCTGAATTTTGGGCTGACGTGTGTTGCGGTCAGTTTGTCCGTTATCCACCCAATTGCGTTTTTCAGCGTCTTCGGTGGTGAATATTAAAATGCGGTCCGTTTCTGCCCAGTCAGAACAGTTCATTAATAACGTCGCTTCCTGAACAAATCTTGACCGGCATGTCACATCGGAATCCGGACTGTTATAATTGCATTCCACATAATCTGTGGTTCCCAGCACAGATATAAAAACTCTTGCCATATTTATTCTCCATATTTCCTGAACATAACGTGTCTGAAAACATGCCTGAGGGCTACAGAGCCATCAGGCTGCGCTGCTTCCTCCGCAACCCTCGAGGTGGTGGAGTAAACGGGAATCAACCCCTCATGGATTGCGAAAGTGGCAATAATAAAACATGCTCCAAAGTCACCCTGAACCAGCACATAATCCCCGGTGGACGCTGTTGCGAATAGCCATTCCCTGATCTTCGCCAGATGATGGGCTATGTATGGTTCGTCGGGCGGGATGTTCGCCCATAGGGCCTTGAGTTCAACCGGTATATTTTCTATTTCATTAACCCTCAGAGACTTGTATGCGTCCCTGGTCTGATCATCCGTCATTTCGTGGTTTAGAACCGCAATAAGCTTGGTCTTCATAGACACCTTCGTTGAAACGCTCAAGAGATCGTAAGCGTGCGGATCGAGCAATAGCGCTAATTAAGACCGCACGCTTCTGAAAAATTCTGTCACAGGGGATCAATCCTGATAATTTTGAACGAGCTGTTCACGACAATGGTGGCTTTGACCGGTTTTTTCTTTACGAAGATATTCCTGGCGATCGTCTCCGGAACAAGTTCCTTTCCGGCTGCGTATGCCTTTTTGTTTCCAAGACTGGCGATGAGTTGCTGTCTTCCGGGATCCCAAGAAAGCGCCGCTCCAATCCAGGTATCTTCAGTCGGGGTTTTAGAAGTTGTTTCGAGAGTTTGTTGCGCACCGGAGGAACCCAGTTGCTGGAGATGCGTGACAGAACTATTTTGTAACGCCTCAAATTCATTTTTCCAGGCAACTTCTGAGTCATTCAACCGGAGCGCTTCATCAGAGGATAATTCGAGAAGTTCGGCCCAGCCGAACGGTTTCAGCTTCTGCTTCTCGATGCCCTTATCATGGGATGATGCAAGCCAAAAGGTGGTGGCGGACTTTTCATACCTTGGCGATTCATTCTTTCCCTTCATTATCTTTATGTTCCGGTAAGCCCCTATTGTGAGAGACTCGGCGCCTGAATGACGACCTATCCTTACAAGCTTTCCTTTTGCGCAAGCGTCTGGAGAAGCTGGAATATTAATAGCCCGAAGCTCTTTGTCTTCCCGAATCTTTTCATTGGAAAAGAAACTGCGCACACTTTCGAACAGTGTTTCCTCGTCAAGCGGCGCTGAAACCTGTCCCTTACTGACAGGACTTTCCAGACTGATGACGCCATGAAACAAGGCCCCTGGTGGGATCACTTCCAGTATCTGGTAAGGTCCCCTCGCTGGAAACGGAGATGGTTTTTTCTTTTCATTGACGGCATAGACTATGCCGGTTTCGATACCACCAACTGGGGAAAAATCAGACACCTTCAACAACCTGAACGGATCCGTGCCGAATGATCCGCCACTGAGCAATTGCGTTTCGACTTTCCGGGCATCGCGAGTTTCACGGAGACTGCAGGATTTTGCCGCATGATTAAGGTAAGCGGTTCTTAGAGCGCCCTTGAGCGCGGAACCGGGAATGTACGGCCTGTCAGTGGAGGGCAGGAAGGATGTTCGGCCAACCATGAACCGGTTGAGTTCCTGCTGCAATACCCTGGTATTGCCAACAGGAAGGTTCAGGGTTCGATTGTAATGCCTCACAAAGC
>CAITZA010000240.1 GCA_903896745.1 uncultured Desulfomonile sp.
AGTATTAAACAGATGACAAAAAATATCGCTCGATACTTATGCCTCCATGTTTCAACGAAGCAAACCAGAACGTTGGCTTAGTGTCTCGTTATACCAGATTTGTCGATAATTTCCGGAAGCATGTCGGGCCACCCCAAGGGCATTAAATGAATCCCATTCAACATTGGGGCCATACTCCTGAACATTTCCCAGGTACGTCTCTCGCATGATTCTTGAACCTTTTCGCCCTCTGCATTCTCATACTTCAGTTTCCTGCTCTCCGGAAAATAAAATTTCCGGGACTGGAATGACTGCGCTCCTGCTTCGATCTTCTTCTCCATTATTATTAATTGCAAATTATTCGATATTCAGGTGAATCGCCACTATACGGGCTTGATTGGACAGGATCAATCTGGTAACAACATCTAATGGTCAGGACCGAAGTGTCAGACCTATGAATTTAATTGACGTAGCAGAAACAGGTTTATCAATGGATGAAAAAGATCGCGCCTTATTGAACGAGATTCAGTCGAACTTTCCTGTAAATTCGCGCCCGTACGTGGTTCTTGGGGATAGGTTGGGACTTTCTGAAGATGAAGTGATAAACCGGATAGATCAATTACGTAAGGCTGGAATAATCAGAAGAATAGGGGCGTCAATAAATTCGAGGAAAATAGGTTTTGTAAGCACTCTGCTTGCCGCCAAGGCGCCGGAAGACAAGTTTGAGAATTTTGTTTCGCTGGTAAATCACTATGATGGGGTAACCCACAATTATTTGAGAAGACACGAATACAACGTGTGGTTCACGTTGATTTCTCCGTCGGAAGAGGATAAGACCCGTGTAATTAGGGAGTTATTTGACAAAACTGGCGTTGAAATTCTTGAACTACCTGCAAGGAAAATATTCAAAATAAGGGTTGATTTCAAGTTTTGATGATCAAATGAGGAACCGGCGTTAACTTACATGATAGAGGAGTAGAAAATTGCTGGCTGAGATAAGTGTGTTCCCTTTGGATAAGGGAGGATCTGGTCTGAGTTTTTTCGTAGCCCAGTCGATGAAAATAATAGAGGAGAGTGGGCTTGACTATGAAATTCATGCGATGGGCACATTAATTGAGGGACCAGGTGATCTTGTTTTCGATGTTATCCGCAAATGTCACGAGAATATGCGTAGCCAGTCAGACAGGGTTGTGACTTATGTGAAGATAGATGACAAAAAAGGGGCTATTGGCTTGATCAGAAGCAAGATCGAATCAGTTGAAGGCAAGATTGGGCACGCGTTGAACAAGGGTTAAACAGGATTTCCTCCAAAATGAACGCACAAGATCCTGATGAAATTCTTGATATAATAAATGAGCGCGACGAAATAGTTGGTAGCGCATCGAGGCGGGATATTCATGCCGGAGGTCATTTCCACCGAGCGGTTCACATTTTCATGTTCAACTCAAGCGGTCAGATTTATGTTCAAAGGCGATCGTCTCAGAAAGATCGGTATCCTCTAAAATTGGACTCATCCGCCGCTGGACATGTGGATTCGGGGGAGGATTATTACGATGCCGCCAGGCGGGAATCTCTCGAAGAGCTTAATATAAGAGTCGAAATCGAGGAACAGTTCCGATACGGGCCTGTTCTGGAAACTGATAATGAAAGAGTTGCCCTATATATTTGCTATTCGGACATCCATCCAGTCCCTAATCCGGATGAAATACTATCAGGAGATTTCCTGAATCCCAAAGAGTTGACATCAAACATGGAGAGAAACCCGGATGACTTTGTTCCGGCATTTATTCTTCTATGGACGATTTTCAGGAGCAGGAAACAATGAGAGCAGTAATCCAAAGGGTGAGTAGCGCAAGTGTAACGGTCGATGGAAAACTGATTTCCAGAATTGGGCCTGGCATGCTTGTTCTAGTTGCCGTATCGATTACGGACACTATTGATCATGTGAAATGGATTTCGGAAAAACTGTGTGGTATCCGTATATTCTCTGATGAAGACGGCCGCATGAATCTCGACCTCGCGCATGCTGGTGGACAAATGCTTGTTGTTTCGCAGTTCACGTTGTACGGTGACTGTCGAAAAGGCAAGAGGCCATCTTACACAAATTCAGCAAAACCCGAACTCGCCGAAAAAATGTATACGGAACTGATTGACGAAATCAGGTCACGTGGTGTGGATGTAAAAAATGGTGTTTTCGGCGCGATTATGAAAGTAGATTTGACAAACGACGGACCTGTTACACTGATTATAGATTCTCCCTCAGGTTGAAACGCTCCTGAATCCTTAAATTCATGCCTGTCGCCAAGGCGCTTATCACAGCCCGTTTCAGTGGTTGGCTGCGGTCACTATGGCTTAATTTGGCTAGGCGCCTCTGTTTTCACTTCAACCTCTCGGTTGCCATCAATTAAATAAATTTTTCCTTCGTCCTCTTTATAGATGATGGATTTTGCCAACTGGTAATAGGCTGGCCTGCTAAATCTTGCGTGGAACGATCCATTCTTGACAAACACGTAGGGAACGTTATCATCTCCAATCCAAAGCGAGTCTGGTTTGAGTTCTTCAACTGATTCATCGCTCAATCTAATTAGAATCTGGTTCCTGGGGCCCTTGTCAACCGTTGTGACAACAAATGGCGCATCTTGAACAATGACTGAGCAGATCTCCCTGCCAATCTTTACCAAATAGTCCCCATCTGCAGTTTTGACCAAAGCCTGAAAAAATTGCGAACGAATACCGGGGTGGATTATCTCAGCCCCGTTCTGGAACCACTTCCCATCTTTATCAATTTCCAGTTTCAGGTACTTGCTCGAGTCAAAAAATTGACCATCACTCAAATCTGACGTAGCGCTCATTTCACTTCCTGTAAAGAATACGTCCAATGATGGGGCACACATTCAATAATGCATTCCAAGGCAATTTACCAGTGTTCCGCCATATCTTTCCGGGCATGTATTTTTTTATATATTGCGAGATTGGCAAGAACTTTTTTCACATAAAGTCTGGTTTCAAGAAATGGTATGTTCTCAATGAATTCATCCTGTTTCATTTTTCCATTTCTTTTGATCCAGTCACGAACTTTCTTGGGATCAGCGTTGTAAGACGCTATTGCTGGAACCAGACTTCCTCCAAAGGATCTGAGGTTTTTGGCAAGTATTTCTACCCCGGTGGAGATGTTCCGTTTTGGTTCGAGCAGATCCGAGACAATGGAAGAATTGTCCCTGGGCCTGGCGCTAGGCAATTGTTGGGCGGTTCCTGGAGTAACCTGCATTAATCCAATTGCCCCTGCAGGCGATATGGCCGACGAATCATACCTGCTTTCCTGTCGCATGATTGACCAGACAAGGTAAGGATCAACCGAATGCAACGCCGCCTGACTGATTGTATGGGGATAATGAGCCTTGGGATAGGCCAGATTCATAAATTCTACCGGAGCTGATTCGGGCGGTTCATCAACCATAGATCCAAATTGTGAAAAGAGAATGTCATGAGCCAGCCCGTACAACCTGGAATTATGGGCCGCCTTTGCAGTCAACAAGGCTATCGCAGGGTTTTCCCGGGCGCTCTTCGGTAGCGCTCGCAAATTCGCCAGCGCAAATTCGGGCAAGTCTTTATCAAGGAGCTTGAGAGCTGTCCGGACTTCTTTGATATTGGCCTGCGCCTGCGTCAAACCCGAGTCAGGCCAGCCTGACCTTGCGGCAGACGACTGTTTCAGATGTATGTCCTGTGACCCCAGGGCCTTGGCCGCCTGTATCACATAATAATCAATTTTCTGGGATGGAAAAAGCTGACGGTATAATGTCTGTGCAGACTCATTCGATCCTGCCTCAGAAAGAGACCTGGCCTCCCAATACTTAGAAGGGATTACAAGTTTACCATTCGTAGAGAGCTTTCTGGTCTCAGCAAAAAGGCTGGCGGCATCCTTGAATTGTTTGTTCCTGTATTTTATCCAGGCCAGTTTCCACTTTATGTCCGCCTTCACAACCGGGTCCTGGGTTTCTGCAAACAATTTGTTATAAAATCCTTCAGCCTTGGATAACCTGCCTTTTTCAAAATGATGAGCCGCCAGGTTTGCTAGGACGCGCTTCCGGAATTTTGGAGAAGATTTCTCCAATACTTTCTGACACGACACCTCAAAATCAGAGTCCCTGTCCAGTCTCCAGTAAATCAGACTTAGTAGGTAATATGCTTCAGTCTGCTCTTCAGCCGTCACTCTAGAACCAAGGAATTTCCTTAACAAATCGATAGCCTGCTGATTATTCCTGCCCTTATATAAACAGCGCGCCAACTTGAATTTTATGGTGTTATCGTCTGGCTTTTTCCTGAGTAACTTTTGATAAGATTCTGCCGCCAAATCAAACTTTCCGGCAAGGAACAACTTGTTGGCCCTGTTTTGCTCCTCGGACTCGGTTAGAGCCGTTCTGTAAACGCTATTGGTCACAGCTAGTTGAGATAGTTGTTCGGAAGCGCGCAAGCCCTCAAAAGTTGCTGGATATTCCACAATGAGTTTTTTGAGGCGCTTCTCAGCGTCAGAATGATTTCCTGAATGGATCTCAAGCGTTGCAAGTTTATAAATAAAACTTGGACGTTCGTAATCGGTGGCCTTCTCCATTTCTATCTGAATAATCCTAGCCGCATCTTTTTTGCCCTGTTCCACCTGAGATTCGATGAGAATGGACATGGCCATGTCTCTATAAGGAGTAGAGGGAAATACTTTGAGAAACTCCCTGACCGATGCCTCGGCCATGGAATATTTTTTCAGGTTCAGGTACTTTGAAGCTGCAAGAAGATATACAACGGGTCCGTAAAGATCATCTGCCGAAATTGACTTCCACGCTGACAAAGCTCTGTCCATATCCTCAGAATCATAAAGAACTTTTCCTTCATCAAAAGCCTTCTCATTCGCGTTACGGACATTACCAAACACCACACCTGAAAAAATCAGCATCAGCATGGTCAGAAAACATGACTTTGTGAACATTTGCCTCATATTAACCCGTCTTGTTAAATCATCATCCAGGGTTATTTTACCATTATATCATAAATACAGTTAGTTAGGCTCAAAATATTTCACATGTCAGCTCAGGATGAATCCGAGGCTGAGTATGGTTCTAATGGACTAGCTAACCCATTGATAGTTCCAAATAACCTCAACATTCTTCTTAACCGTAGAATGTCTCCAGGTCTTTCAATTAAATAATAGGCAATTTTTGTGAATTTTCTTGAGGCTTGTCAATTCAACGAGTACGATGGTTGCTGGATAAAACGGCGAGGAAAAGCATTTTGACAAAAAAGCCTTGATATCTTACAATTTGGTAGCTTCTGTTCAGACGTAACAAATTTCGTTGATGAAAGGTCGGTTGGCATCATCCATGGGAAACGGCAGATCAAAATCGTTGGTAAAGAGGGAGGTTCAAGAGCTGTTGCTTTTGTTTGAAATCAGCCAAGCCCTTGATGAGAGTATGGATTTGGGTCAGGTAGTGAAGCCTGTTCTGGAATCGATGTCAAACCACATGGGCATGATGCGTGGAACTATTACACTTCTAAACAGGGAATCGGGGGAGATCATGATAGAAGCGGCTCATGGTCTTTCTGAGACTCAGAAGGAGAGAGGCCGGTACAGGCCGGGGGAAGGTGTCACAGGGAAAGTGGTCAAGTCAGGAGAGCCTGCAGTGGTTCCTCATATTTCTGAGGAGCCCATGTTTCTGGACAGGACAGGAGCTCGTAAGGATCTGGACAAGAAGGATGTTTCTTTTATCTGTGTCCCGATAAAGATGGGTAATGAGGTAATAGGCGCGTTGAGCGCCGACAGGTTGTTCGAAGAAGGCGTATCTTTTGAAGAAGATGTAAGGTTGCTGTCCATAATAGCTTCGATGATTTCACAGGCTGTAAGGTTAAGACAATCCGCTCAGGAAGAGCGACACAGGCTGCTTGAAGAAAACATCAGGCTTCAGAGACAGTTGAAGGAACGTTTCAGGCCATCTAACATTGTTGGGAAATCCAAGACAATGCAGGTGGTTTATGATCTGATCGCTCAAGTGTCCAGGAGTGACGCCACCGTATTGATCAGGGGTGAAAGTGGCACTGGAAAGGAGCTGGTCGCTCATGCTATTCACTTCAACAGCCCGCGTTCATCATCGTCTTTCATTAAGGTAAATTGCGGCGCTTTGCCAGAGAGCGTAGTCGAAAGCGAACTGTTCGGGCATGAACGAGGCGCATTTACCGGAGCAATCGCAACAAGAAAGGGACGATTCGAGCTTGCTCATGGGGGAACAATATTCCTCGATGAAATTGGTGACTTGTCTCCCACTACCCAGATCAAGCTTCTTAGGGTGTTACAGGAAAAGGAATTTGAAAGGGTTGGAGGCTCTACTACTATCAAGACTGATGTCAGAATCATTACCGCAACCAACCGTGACCTCGAACAACTGATCAAGGACAACATATTTCGGGAGGATCTGTATTATCGGTTAAATGTGTTCCCAATACACATCCCACCACTTAGGGAGAGAAAAACAGATATTCCACTACTGGCGGATCATTTTGTAGAAAAATTCAGCAAAATAAACCAGAAAGAGGTGCTGAGAATATCCACGCCCGCCATAGATATGCTGATGAGCTATCACTGGCCTGGTAATGTCAGAGAACTTGAAAACTGCATGGAAAGAGCGGTATTGCTTAGTTCAGATAAAGTTCTACATTCCCATCATTTACCCCCTACCCTTCAGACCGCGCAAGCTAGTGGAACCGTTAGCAATAGCGCGCTGGACACTACTCTGGACAGCATCGAGCGAGATCTTCTGCTAGACGCGCTAAAAGCTTGCGCCGGTAACAAGGCCAAGGCCGCCCGCTCTTTAGGTATTTCCGAACGCGTAATAGGGCTTCGGGTAAGGAAGCATCAGATAGAGCCGAAGCGTTTCCGTACCATAACGTAACAAACCTGGTCAAATGGTACTAAATGGTAGCCTTAATTCCCTGATGGAATAACGACCCCATTTTTATACCCCTAGTTAATTCAGCAATAACAGCCTGTTACACCTAAAGCTGCCACGAGATAAGCGTTGGCGCCTTCATTGCTCTGGTTTTGTCATCACAAAAGGAGTGATTCTTACCGGTTGTTATCAATCTCAGGATTTTGAAAACGGCCGGTTCAAAACCGTTATTGAGTCTTTTAGAGGCCAATTACTAAAATAGACACGGAGGTTCAAGGAAATGAATCAGGCTGACAACGCATGGGTATTGGTATCATCTGCGCTTGTATTGCTAATGACACCAGGATTGGCGATGTTTTACGGGGGTATGACACGTTCCAAAAACGTCTTGTCAACCATGATGCACAGTTTTTTTGTAATGGGTTTAGCATCGATAATCTGGCTTTTTTATGGGTTCAGTTTGTCTTTTGCTCCGGACGCGTGGGGCGGTTTTATTGGTGGGATGAACTATTTTGGTTTGAATGGAATCGGATCGGATCTCTTCCCTGACTTGGTTGATCCGTCAAAAACAATGACGATTCCCGGAACAACCTTCATGATTTTTCAATGCATGTTTGCAATCATTACGCCGGCGCTCATTTCGGGGGCTTTTGCAGAGAGGATGAAATTTAGCTCATTTGCAGTATTTATGTTTCTCTGGATAACATTTGTTTACTGCCCGGTGGCTCACTGGGTGTGGGGACCGGGCGGTTGGCTGAGCGGTATGGGCGCTATGGATTTTGCCGGAGGCACAGTTGTTCATATCAATGCCGGAATCGCCGCTTTGGCCTGTGTAATAGTCATTGGTAACAGGAAAGGCTATGGGACTACTCCCATGATTCCTCATAACCTTACATTGACTCTTTTAGGCGCCGGTCTGTTATGGTTTGGGTGGTTCGGGTTCAACGCGGGAAGCGCGCTATCCGCAAGTGAAGGCGCCGCAATGGCATTCGTCGTAACGCACATGGCGACAGCCGCAGCCGCATTGAGCTGGATAATCATGGAATGGATTGTAAAAGGCAAACCGACCACACTTGGGATAGCCTCGGGCGCAGTAGCCGGCTTGGTCGCAATAACGCCAGCGGCAGGCTTTGTCGGTCCGATATCTGCGGTAATACTGGGAATGATAGCTGGCGCTATCTGTTATCTGGCAGTGCTGGCAAAACACTCGCTGGGTTACGACGATGCCCTGGATGTAGTAGGCGTTCACTGTGTTGGCGGAATATGGGGAGCAATTGCAACCGGTCTGTTTGCATCAAAAGCAATTAACGCGGCAGGCTCCGATGGATTGTTTTTCGGTAATCCAGGGCAATTGTGGACTCAAATTATAGCTGTAATGGTAACACTGGTCTATTCCTTCATTGTAACCCTGGTAATACTCTATATTATCAAAGCAGTCATGGGACTTCGGGTACCGGAAGAAGATGAGGTTGTGGGCTGCGACACATCCGAGCACGGCGAAAACGCTTACAATATTTAGGAATTCAGGATTTTCACAGCTAGCAGGCGGTTTGAACAAAAAGCCTGAGCGGGATTTGAATCAAGATCATTTATCAAAGGGGTAACCTATGAAAAAAATAGAAGTAATAATAAAACCATTCAAACTGGACGACGTTAAGGAGGCGCTTCACTCGATAGGAGTTCAAGGCATGACTATAACAGAGGTCAAAGGCTTTGGACGTCAGAAAGGTCATAAGGAAATTTACAGAGGGGCCGAATATCTCGTAGATTTTTTGCCAAAAATAAAGATTGAAATGGTCGTTCAGTCCGAATTGGTTGATCGTGTTGTGGAAAAGGTTATATCCGCTGCACGAACCGGAACTATAGGGGACGGGAAGATATTTATTCTACCAGTTGACACTGTTGTGAGAATCCGAACCGGTGAAAAAAACGCGGACGCAATTTAACCGAACATAATTCACCCGACGAGTTCGCAAAACATTTACAATTTGCTGACTAGGGAGTACGGGGGCAAGTTCCCCGACTCCACTCACCCTATAAAATTTCGAACTTACATTTTATAACGCTCCGGTAGCCATGATGAAATCAACTTAAAAAGTTACGCTTATATGACGCCAAATTTCGGGCTAATTCAACGAATTATGATTTCACGGACCTTGACAGTATGGAACGTTGCGGTTGGACTCAAGAATGATTTTTTATCCGCATGATTGCCATGAACAGCAACGTATAGGTTTCATTGATTGGCCCCTCATGCTACACAAATGTAGTTTTTGCTGGTACAGTATTACTAAAATGTAGGGTCTATAAAAGCGACAATTTTTCACGGCGCAATTACGGTTTTGTTTTTACTTTTATTTACAACTAGTTATACTTTAATAATTTGGTGATTCCGGTTTGGCATACAGATTGCTCAATATCTCAAAAATGTAAGGTTTGTTGAATATTGGCCCCGGAATAACTCTTGTGTGAAAGATTCATGGTATTCAATCTCCCGAGAACAAAGTCTGACGGTCACGCTCTATGATGTCTACAAAAAATGAGGGAACCCAAAATGAAAGAATCGGAAATGAAGAAGATTGAGGCAATAATAAAACCGTTCAAGCTAGATGACGTGAAGGAAGCGCTGCAGTCTGTCGGAGTGCATGGCATGACAGTTACCGAGGTGAAGGGTTTTGGAAGACAAAAGGGGCACAAGGAAATATATCGTGGAGCAGAATACCTGGTTGATTTCTTGCCTAAGGTGAAAATTGAGCTGGTAGTGAAGACAGAAATAGTTGCGCAGGTATTGGAGAAAATAATTGCGGCTTCCAGGACAGGCAGCATAGGAGACGGCAAGATATTTGTTACACCAGTAGAATCCGTAGTCAGAATTAGAACTGGTGAAAGAGACATAGACGCAATTTGATCGGATCAAAGTAATGAAGTTTAGTCTTCATGAATAGGCATGATCTCTTTGAACAGAGACATAGCATGGAAATAAATTCTTCTAACAACAAGGAGTGCAGGATGGACCCCAAACAGGTTCTGGAGTATGCCGCCGAGAACAAGGCGGTAATGGTTGATCTCAAATTTATGGACTTCCCAGGTATGTGGCAACATTTTTCTGTTCCACTCCACGAACTCGATGAAGACTCATTTGAGGAAGGTTTTGGATTTGATGGGTCATCAATTAGAGGCTGGCAGCCTATTCATGCCTCTGACATGCTGGTCATTCCTGATGCTTCCACTGCTATCATGGACCCATTTATGGAACATCCGACCCTGTCACTGATATGCAATATATTCGATCCGATGACCAAGGAAAAATATTCCAGGGATCCCAGAAACATAGCGCAAAAAGCGGAAGCTTATCTAAAGTACACCAAAATTGGGGACACGGCTTATTTTGGGCCGGAAGCTGAATTCTTCATTTTTGATGACATTCGATATAGTTATGGTTCGAACCACGGATTTCATCATATAGATTCAATAGAAGGCACATGGAACACCGGCAGGGAGGAAGGCCCCAATCTCGGTTACAAGCCGAGACACAAGGAAGGTTACTTTCCTGTATCACCTACCGATTCGCTCCAGGACATAAGAACAGAGATGGTGCTTGTGCTTGAGAGCCTCGGAATAACTATAGAAGCGCAGCACCACGAAGTCGCAACTGCCGGCCAGAGTGAAATTGACATGAAATTTGGTCCATTGGTAAAGATGGGCGATCAACTGATGTGGTTCAAATATGTGCTGAAAAATGTCGCCAAGAGACACATGAAAACCGTTACCTTCATGCCTAAGCCTCTTTTTGAGGATAACGGCTCTGGAATGCATACCCACATAAGTATATGGAGAGGAAACCAGCCACTTTTTGCCGGCGACAAATATGCCGGGCTTTCCCAGGAAGCGCTTTGGGGAATCGGCGGTATATTGAAACACGCTCCAGCGCTATGCGGAATTTGTAATCCAACGACAAATTCATACAAAAGACTGGTCCCTGGATTTGAAGCTCCTGTGAACCTGGCCTATTCCTCGCGCAACCGCTCGGCCTGTTGCCGCATTCCGATGTATAGCGCTTCACCCAAGTCAAAACGTATTGAATACCGAACCCCTGATCCTTCCTGCAATGGCTACCTGGCGTTTAGCGCTCTGCTAATGGCAGTTATAGACGGCATAGAAAACAAAATAGATCCTGGCCAGCCCTTAGATAAGGACATCTACGCTCTCTCCCCGGAAGAGCTCAAGGATGTTCCTTCCACTCCTGGTGATCTGGCTGAGGCGCTAAAGGCCCTTGAAAACGACCATGAATTCCTGCTTAGGGGCGATGTGTTTACCGAAGACGCTATCGAAATGTGGATCGAGTATAAAACCAACGCTGAACTGAATCCAGTGCGTATGAGACCACATCCTTATGAATTTGCTTTATATTATGACATTTGATGTTTTGATGGTCCAGGAAACATCCTGATCCTGGCTAAAGGACTGTTTTTAAGCTGCGGCGCGCTTCATCGTTGACCGCAGCTTATTATTTTTGTTGCCTCCCATCCATCATTCGGGGATAACGTTTTCATGATCATTCGGGACAACTCAGACTCATTGTCCGATGGAGGTCAGCTTGAATACCATCAGAATAGCTCAGGCTCAGATCAATCCTACCGTAGGTGATTTCAGGGGAAACATTGACAAAATTGTAAGCAATCTGAAAAAAGCAATATCAGTTCAGGCAGATATAGTAACATTTCCAGAGTTGGCAATTTGCGGATATCCTCCGGAAGATCTTCTCCTGAAACAGAAGTTTCTTAAGGATAACAGGAAAGCGTTGCAGCTTGTCGCCGAATCCTGTGTTGGAATTACTGCAATCATTGGGCATGCTCGCGAGTCGAATCAACGCATTTTCAATTCCGCAGCCCTTATCCATGACAAATTACTGGTCGCCCACTATGACAAACTGGAACTACCCAATTATGGTGTGTTCGATGAAAAAAGATATTTCAGTCCAGGAGATAAATGCCTCGTTTTCGATTTTAACGGGATCAGAATTGGAGTCACGATATGTGAGGACATTTGGGTGACGGGTTCAAAGACTGAAGAATGCATGACTCACAGTAAAGCAGACCTGACTCTCAACATTTCCGCCTCACCATTCCATGCCGGCAAATACGAAATCAGAAAAAAGGTTATCGGCAGATTCGCCAAAGTTACCGGAGCTGCGGTCTGTTTCAACA
This sequence comes from uncultured Desulfomonile sp., assembly GCA_903896745.1. GTDB lineage: Bacteria > Desulfobacterota > Desulfomonilia > Desulfomonilales > Desulfomonilaceae > CAITZA01. The sequence goes on from CAITZA010000240.1 coordinate 12,116, forward strand.
ACCTGATTGGTGGGCAGGATGAATTGGTGTTTGATGGAGGAAGCCTGGTAATATCTCCAGATGGAACTGTTTTGTCGGCTGCAAGTCGTTTCGAAGAAGATTTCCTGGTAACCGACTTAAGATTTGAACCAAGCGGCAAGCCGATTTCGGACAGAACTACAACGACCGATGTGACGGCGCTGCAGTCAACACAACCGCAACGCAGGATCCCACTTCTTAACAGACCACCCCGTTACATGGACACAGTGGAAGAGATATATGAAACGCTAAAGCTTGGTCTCAGGGATTATTGCGCCAAGAACCGGTTTTCCAGTACTGTAATCGGACTAAGTGGTGGCATAGATTCTGCTCTAACAGCCGCTATAGCCTGCGATGCGTTAGGGTCAGAAAACGTCACGGGTGTGACAATGCCTTCTCGTTTCACATCAGGCGAGACACTTTCAGACGCCGTATTGGTTGCACAACATTTAGCCATAAGACTTATATCCGCTCCCATTGAAAAAATCCTTAAATCATTCATGGATACTCTTTCAGATACCTTTGGCAATGGTCCTTTAGGTGTAGAATATGAAAATCTTCAGGCACGGATTCGTGGCGCTATATTGATGACGCTCTCCAATCGGTTTGGATGTCTGGTTATTACAACCGGAAACAAGAGCGAAACCGCAGTTGGATATTGTACACTTTACGGAGACATGGCGGGAGGATTCGCCCTGATCAAGGACGTTCCCAAGACACTGGTTTACGAACTGGCGCTATATGTTAACAGGAGGGCCGCAAGGGAAATAATTCCGAGGACCACGCTGGAAAGAGCGCCGTCAGCGGAACTTAGACCTGATCAAAAGGATGAGGACAGCCTTCCGCCATATTCGATCCTGGATTCTATCCTGAAGGCCTATGTGGAAGACGACAAGACACCTGACGAAATTAAAGGTTACGCCCCTGAGATTGTCAGATCAGTGGCTCATCTTGTAGACATCAATGAATACAAGCGCCGGCAGGCGCCACCTGGAGTTAAAATCACCCCAAAAGCGTTTGGCAGAGACAGACGCTTGCCAATAACAAACCGATACACAAACGACTGGCTGGAGGGTGATTCATAATGATAGCGCTGATAATTGAACATATAGAAACTGAAGGGCCAGGCACGCTTGGCGAATTCCTTGCCAGAAGAGGCTATCAACTGGAGTATGCGAGGTTGTATGAGGGTTACGATTTTTCGGAAAAACACCCGGGTTATGATCTCATAGTCTCGATGGGAGGGCCTATGAATGTTTATGAGGAAGAAAAATATCCGTTCCTAGCGAAAGAGACAGTTTTTCTCAGAAAGTCGGTGGCCGAAGGTTCTAACGTTATCGGAATATGCCTCGGCGCTCAAATGGTAGCAAAATGCTGTGGGGCTTCGGTGACCCAATCCCCGATGAGGGAGGTCGGATGGGGAACTGTTGCTTTGACGAGTTCCGGACTGTCAGACAAGATATTTGCGGGAGTAAAAAATCCGCTTACGGTATTTCAGTGGCATGAGGACATGTTTGATATTCCAAAGTCAGGTATTTTGCTAGCTCAGTCCCAGGAGTGCCCCCATCAGGCGTTTAGAATCAATCGAGCCTATGGTTTTCAGTTTCATGTGGAGGTTGACGCAAATATTCTGGACACCTGGTTCCATGACTCGCATGAAAAAGAATCCATCCTGAATACGTATCATGATTTAGCTGATGAGTTGAAAGAACAGTCAGAATTGATATATGGTAATTTGCTCAAATTGATAGATGGATAGTCATTACGTTGATCGTCTGTTTCAAAGGTAGATATTCCAGAAAATGTGTGGCGAATGGGGCATTTTGTTAAATCATTTATCGTTTCGTTGAATTTCCTGACAATCTTTAGTTTTGAAAAGGCTTCTTTTTCTGAACTTAAAGAGGTCGGGCAAGCGAGTTGGACATTTCCGCTGGTAGGGGCATTTGTCGGGATAATACTCGTTATCACGAGCCTGGCGCTGAACTTTGTTTTCCCTCACAATGTGTCCGCTCTGATCACGGTAGGTTTATGGATATTTGTGACGGGTGGCCTGCATCTCGATGGCTGGACTGACTGTTGGGATGCTTTTGGGGCGGCTGTAACACGTGAACGGCGTCTGGAAATAATCAAGGATAGCAGGCTAGGCTCTTTTGGCGCCATGGCGCTGTTTATCCTGCTAGGATTGAAGGTATCCTGCATTTCCACAGGATTGGTCAGTTCCAGCGAGCTCCTGTTAGCCTGTGTAATTGGGAGAAGCTTCATGGTCTGTGGTTTCAGGAGTTGCGTCTGCATGAAACCAGGTATGGCTGCGTCATTCACATCTGGGATAGATGCCAGAACATACGGTATTGTATGGCTGCTGTCATTGCCTTTCGCGATTATCGCTGGTATTGATGGAATAATTGCGTTAGCGGTGGCCTATTTGGGATTGGTTTTTTTTAGGCGGTTTGCTGAAAATAAACTGGGGTTCATCAATGGAGACGTCCTTGGAGCCACTTGCGAACTTTCTGAAACACTGGTTTTGATAACTGTTTGCTGGAGATAGTCAAATTTATGAGACTTGGAACTACATCCTATATTTACCCGTCTGACATAATAACAAATGTCCGTAATCTGGCTGGCCACACCCAAGACATTGAACTCGTAATCTTTGAAATGGATGACAGGTGGGAAAGCCTGCCGAGTGAATCAGAAATTGATGAACTCATATACCTGGCTGCCCGATATGATATGACCTACACTGTTCACCTTCCCTTGAACGTATGTCTGGCTGACCACAATCCTTCAATAAGCAAGACCATCAAGGTCATCACCAAAACGCAACGTCTAAAACCATTTGCCTATATATGTCATCTGGAATCATCGGAGTTGGCTGCATCCTCCCATGTATCAATATGGGAACGGCAGTCCATCAAGTCGCTCGAAATACTGCTCGATGTAATTGGAGACCCAAGTAAGCTTTGCGTAGAAAACCTCGAATCACAAGCGCCTTCCCTATTGGATCATATCACAGACAGTCTTCCGGTTTCCCATTGCATAGACATTGGCCATTTCTGGAAAAAGGGGTTGGATCCAATGCCATACCTCCAGAGGTGGCTTCCCAAAACCAGGGTAATGCATATTCATGGATTCGAGGGCAAGGATCACCAGAGCCTTGCCGTGGTTAACAGTTCCAGGCTTGATCCGGTAGTGGACATACTCAATAAACACTTTAGGGGTGTTGTAACACTCGAAGTTTTTAATGAAAAAGATTTCCTGGAATCGGTGGAAAGTTTCTGGAATTCTTTGGAAAGGAATATGCGCCAAACTGCGCTTGCCAGAAGGATAAGCGTAGGGCCGACACTAAAAAAAACGCATCGAAAATGAGTTACGGGAACTTCGTGGAGGTTTTGTTTATTGGTGCCGAAGAGGAGACTCGAACTCCTACAGGCTTGCGCCCACCAGACCCTGAACCTGGCGCGTCTACCACTTCCGCCACTTCGGCACAAGCCAATATTCCCATCAATACGGACTTCTGTCAAGCTGTAAAAATAATCATCGATCCCACCAAATGTTACTGGTACTCTATTTTCGGGCAGAGCCATTTTACCTCAAGCTGACAGCCGTGATAATGATTTCCTGATTTTTTGACGGACATCTCTTATGTTTACCTCATCGCTGACCTTAATGTGGTAGTGGATAACCATCTTGTTGGAGGAATCAACCATTTGAATCAACAATACGAACCATTGGATAACGAGACAAAACCTCATAGTCTCACCAGAATTGCGATGATCCTATCGGTTTTTGTATTATTTGTCGGATTCTTGCTGCTAGCGCCGGTGAAACTGTGGTTACTCGACATACTGGGTAGAATTCAACAACTCGGAACAGCAGCGCCCGCAATTGTGTCGTTATTTTATGTCGTTGCAGCCGTTGCCTTCCTGCCTGGGTCGGTGCTGACCCTTGGAGCCGGATTCCTGTTCGGGGTTAAGGTGGGATTTGTTACGGCATGGATTGGCGCAACGGCGGGAGCCTGCGCGGCATTTCTGATAGGACGAAATCTGGCGCGTGACTGGGTGACCAAGAAAGTTTCATCCCACCCCAAATTCACTGCCATGGATGACGCCATCGCCAGGGAAGGCTTCAAACTGATCTTTTTGTTGAGACTGAGCCCAATATTCCCCTACAATTTCCTTAATTATGCGCTCGGACTCACTAAGGTAACCTTCAGGAGCTTTGCTTTGGCGTCGGGATTGGGGATGATTCCGGGAGCGCTTATGTATGTATATATCGGATCAGCGGCGCGCTCGTTAGCGGAAGTTGCTTCCGGTAGTTTGGATACCGGCTTTGCTGGCCAGTTCTTCTTTTGGCTGGGTTTGGCCGCAACCATGCTCGTAGCCGTTCTTGCCACAAGGATTGCTACTCGAAGTATAAAACAGGTTCAACAAACGCCCGGCGATAAATGACAAAACGCATACAGGCTTTCAACAGATTAATCCTGGAAGGCAATTAAAGTGATCGAACAGCCATTGGATCTTCATGAAGATGAACACAACCTGCGGCTCATCTCACGCGTTCACCCCCCTGAATGGACAAACCCTCAAACCAAATCCATATACAACATTGTAGTAATTGGAGGTGGAACGGCGGGATTGGTTACAGCCGCGATAGCTTCCAGACTCGGGGCTAGGGTAGCGCTCATAGAGAGTCATCTGTTAGGCGGAGACTGTCTCAATTTTGGATGCGTTCCCTCCAAAACATTGATCAAGTCCGCCAGGTCCAGTTATGAGAATGCGACATCTTTCAGGTTTGGAATAAATGTCGGTGTCTCTAATGCCGTGGATTTTCGGGCAGTAATGTCGCGCGTCAGGCAAGTAAGGGCGCGAATCAGCAGTAACGACTCCGCTGACAGATTCAGCAAACTGGGGGTTGATGTTTTTCTTGGGCATGCTGAATTCACTGGTCGCCATAAGGTTGTCGCCGGAGGCGCTGAGCTCAGGTTCAAAAAAGCAGTCATTGCAACAGGAACCAGGCCGGCGTATCCATCAGTTCCAGGATTGCTCGAAACCGGATATTTAAACAATGAAACCGTTTTTGAGCTGGAGAGCCTCCCTCGCAGATTGGCGGTAATTGGGGCCGGCCCAATCGGATGCGAGCTATCCCAGGCATTTCAAAGGCTGGGGGCTCAAGTTGTCCTGTTTCACAAGAATGATCATGTGCTCGATCGAGAGGATCCGGACGCTGCAGCGATCGTTCAGGATCAATTCCTTAAGGAAGGAATTGACCTGAAGCTGAATACCAGATTGCTGGGTATTTCCAGTACCAAGAATCTTGAAGGTAAAGTCATTGAGTTTGAACAAAATAATTCAAACCATGAGGTTGTTGTGGATGAAATACTTGTCGCAACCGGACGTGCGCCCAATGTCAGCAATATGGGCCTTGAAGCTGCGGGAGTAGAGTATGATTCTATCGGGGGGATCACGGTAAACGATTATCTTCAAACTACAAATCCGGATATATACGCGGCGGGCGATGTTTGCACTGCTTACAAATTCACCCATGTTGCGGACGCTTCAGCTCGAATAGTTGTTGAGAATGCTCTATTCAGGAAATCGGGAAAACTTTCCGATCTTGTTGTTCCATGGTGTATATATACAGACCCGGAAGTTGCGCACGTCGGACTTCATGAAAGAGACGCTTCAAAAAAAGGAATCAAAACCCAAAGCCTGAAAATTGAAAATACTGAAATAGACAGAGCGGTGACTGACGGAACGCTTCCTGGGTTTGCAAGTGTTCTGCTAAGACACCGTTCCGACAAAATATTGGGAGCTACCATTGTTGGGCCCAATGCTGGAGAATTGATAAATCAGATGACCCTTGCTATCAAATCCAACATAGGTTTGAAAACAATCTCCAAAACCATATTCCCCTACCCTACTCATTCCATGATAATAAAACGTCTTGCAGACTCTTTCATGAGCTACAGACTAACTCCACGCCTCAAATGGTTAACAGGGAACTGGTTTTGGCTGCGAAGAATATTATAATGTTCGCTATGGCTGGACTGGGGGGCCTTTGTGTGCTGCTGGCGGCATCGTAGCCTTGGAAGTAGGTTTCGGATTCACGATTCCATCGATCAAACGCCATGGAATGGATACTAGCATGTATGGAATGTATAACAGGCTTGAAACAATAGAATTATCTTCGTGAACCAGCGCCGACCATTCTGCAGATGAGTCTTTCGGACCACAAGTCGATGACATCGCAGGAACTGAGTAAAAAAACAGGGCGACACTTAAAATGATGACTATAAGTCTTCTGAAAAGCAACTTTGCCTCACGACATCAACAAATAAAGTTTTCGGAAACTATGGTTGGTTAAGCATCCCTAATGACTCTAATGCTAATTTTCTCATATCCATCCCAAAGTGTCAATGATTGATTACTGAAAACTGAACCCAGAATTAGTTCAAGAAATCCCATGATATAGAGTTGAGATATTTGTCCAGCTTCTTGAGGTAATTCTGTGTCTTCCAAGTTGCGCCATGCTTGATTTGAGCGCTTTCTCCCATCCATAGGTCTCCGATTATAGCGAAAGGTGTAGGACCAAACCTTGCCTGATGAGTAGCCAGTATCCTCTTGTGAGTGTTGGTATAAATATAATGAGGGTATTTTTCGAGAAGAAAGTTCTGAAACAGTTCAGATCTGACCGTCTTGGGTAGAAAAGAGTCCACAGCCTTCAGTGTCTCAGATTCCTTGCTGCCTGGAACTCCAGAATCATCGTAGTTCAAAAAATCTCCGTCTATGGCCAGGTTTCTTCCGGTCAAGTCGTTGATTCTTATCTGCTCCATCATGTTTCTGCTTGAAAAAGGCCCATAATGGTAATCCATTCCTACGAAGAAAAGCCACGAGCGATTGCCAGGAGAACCATATCTCGCGGCGTATTGAACGAACATCGGTTTCAACGCGGCAATGCCAACATCCACACCACCGTTTATGGTGTACATATAGTCACGTAGCTCATCTTCACTAAAAACTTCCCCCCTATCCCGCATTACCTGAATGGCACGCGGGAAATTTAATTGCATTGAGCCTTTTGTTCTAACGACGTTTTTTACCCTGCTGAGTTCTTTGTCCAGAATGGCCCTCATAAAATCGGGAAGGAATGCAGCGTCTGCCCTCAGATTTTCGACAACCTTTCTGGCCACGGTCTCCACATCACCCTCGGTCTTGCAGGCTGCGATCATAGGATAATATTTTTCCCTATAAACTTGATGAAACTGCGGAACAGGCGGAACCGACATCAACGGACCGAGCTTTTGAGATATGTCCCGCTCTGCTCTGTCCAGTATTGCAGACATATCCTCGCCCCGAGATGGGTCAATGGCCAGAGGGTCTTCATGAAAACCTGACTCAATGGATATTATGCATGAAACCAGGGCCAGAATTTCCTTACAAATTGGCAGGTGATTGTTTTCCACTCCATTGAGTATTGCCTCAATCCATTCTTTTTGCCTTTTCACCGGACAGTTTAAGGGCTTGGTCGATAAAAAGGAAGACATCCAGGCTGTAGCGCAGATTACTAGATTTGGTGTTGCGCCGGCTTCCAAACCGGCATTAGTTTTGTTCCATACCCAGATCGGTACTGATATTTAGACTCTCTGAATAGGTAGGCATGATGGTAATAACCAACAATGATATACTTAAAGCACTCCAGCCAAGCAGGTTTGGAAACCTGCGAAACGGCAGACTCGGAGGTCTGCGCTACGCACGCTTAAATC
>CAITZA010000241.1 GCA_903896745.1 uncultured Desulfomonile sp.
CCAAGAGATCTCCTGAACGAAAATGTGGCCACGGTACTGTATCCCGCAAGATCTCCCAAAGCGACCACATAGTCCTCATTCTTAACCCACCACCAGCTACGTCCCGGTCTGATATCGTGACCAGCGTCATAGCAATGATAACCGTTATATTCAAAACCACCGTCAAAATCACAGGGCTTTGCCTTCAGGTGAGTTGTCAGGTAAAAATTGGCCTTGGTCACCGTTCGCCTTATTTCCATGAAATCACGTGTTCCAAGAACGGAAAATATCACCATCGCTAACAGGGGCGCGGTAGCAAGGACTTGCAAAGGCTTCGGAATTACCGTGTTCGCCAGGCTAGGCCGACAGGAACAAATCCAGAAAATCATCAACACACACAAAGGAATTACATACCTGTCGTGCAAGTCCGTTACAACAATTATCAAGACATATCCACCCGCCGCTACGATGGAAATAAATGATATAAAACTTAACTGTTCCGTTATTTTATTAAAAACTGTTTTAAATATATCGGATAATGATTGATAAAGATTAACCAATACCATCCCAATACACAATACAGTCCACCACACAAGTATGTAGAAAATAGCCGGAGGCATGGCCCATGTGCGACTGACTCCCATCAGATAGCAATCCTTAAGCAAAACCGGGCCAATTCCAAAATTGTATATTACATTTCGGGACAGCAATATCGGTGGTGTTATGAAACCAGCAATCGTCGCTACCTCAAGGACCAAAAACAACACCGTGATTATAAACATGAAAATAACGAAAGGTCGTGACCTTGATACTTCGCCGAATCTTAATACAATAAGTGGCGAAATTAGAAAAGCCGTATACCCGAGAACACTCTGCGCAAACTGCCAGAAAACAAAGAGCGGATAATCCGGAAACCCTTTCATCGCAGGGTATGAAAGCAGATCATAGACTTTCTCATGTTTTGTGATAGGTGTGCTACCGATGTGGGACAGCAACCATTCAAACCCCAACCATGGAATAATAACCAGTAAAACTGTCAGCAAGAGGCTTCGGTTGCGACCAAACTGTTTTCCCTGCGGAGTGAAAAGGCTGGCCAGCATGAAGGCGGCGGGAATTATTATCGCGAGTTGCCTCGTCAGTAGGCCTGCAAGCGACAGGGCAAGCCCCACGATCACGCGCCACAGGCTCAAATTTAAAACGCCGGTGTTCAGAAAATATATGGAATAAATAATCAGGGTTGCAAACGTGATGTCCGTCATGAAGGTGAAGGATTGAGAAAAATAGAGCGGATTGAACATCAGGGTTAACGAAGCGAGAAAACATAGCCAGTCTGGAGCCTTGAGCGTTCTGATCACAAGAAAAACGCCTATCGTTCCCAACAGGCCAAGCACAATAATCGAGAACCGTAACACGGTGAGTGAGTTACCGAAAAGTTTGGTAAATAACCACCCCCACGCCAGATGAGTCACTAGTGACGGCCCGCCGGAAGCATGCGCAGGCCCTTTACCGGTAGATCCGAGACGCCCCTCGTTCTGGAGTTTCTCCAGGCTCGTAACAAAGGCGTAGTCATCATTGATCATGAACTCCCCGACAGGATTTACAATGATTGACGACAAGCCCCAAATCAGACCCAACAATACTATGTAGCCAATGCATGAACGCATACTTTCCCGCTTTTTTCACCCCAAAATCCAGACAACAATATCATTTTGCGGGATTTTTTCAAAGATTCATCTCAACATTTTTCCCGGATTGACAAGCAATCGTTGACAGGCCAAAAATAAAAGTATAAAAACAAGGTTTAAACTTGGCTGGTTGACAAAAAGGCTACTTCCCAATGCGCCCGTAGCTCAGTTGGATAGAGCAACGGACTTCTAATCCGTAGGTCACAGGTTCGAATCCTGTCGGGCGTGCCAATAATATCACAGGGTTACGTTACAAGCGTAACCCTGTTTGCGTTTCTTGAAGGGTTTGAAGGTCGCAACTACTTTCTTCCCGCGCAATAACGTGCGCAGTCTGGAGAAAATCCGGGCCTTTGTGACAACATCTGCTTACGTCAAACATAATACTGAAGGCGCATGTATATCAGTCGGATTCTCCGACCAGGATGAATGCGCTCCAGAAATAGGGATGCGCGTATCCTTGCTTTCTGATATCTTCCCTCGCGGCGTGAAGTGATTCCAGTTTGGTCTTGCCGTCCTTCCTGTGTTGAAAGAATCGCTCGGTCAGTTTTATTGCAGAGGTCTCCTCAACCTCCCATAAAGTCATCAGGACGGATCTTGCCCCGGCATACTGGAAGGCTCGTCCCATGCTCATGACACCCTCGCCCGAAACATCCTTCCCAAGTCCGGTCTGACAGGCGGTAAGGGCGACGATGTCCGCATTCATTTTGAGAGAGAGGATGTCGGACATCTTGAGAAATCCGTCAGTGCCAGGCGGGGCCATTGTCAGCGCCAGGAATGGTTCCATCAGACCTGGGATCTTTGTGGACATGACTCCATGCGTAGCAAAAACGACATTACCGTAGGAGTCTATTTTCGGGGCAATTTTATCCATGAAATCGGATTTGTTGGCTTTTAGGCCGGTGAGGGCCAGGCAGTCCGATCCGTATATTTTTTCCAGGTCCCGCGCCAGCAGTAGGGTTCCTGACAGGCGCTTCAGGCTAAACTGGCCAGGATTATCTTCGATAGCCCTCATCGTCTCAATATTTTGTTTTTTTTCGGCTTCAGCCAGTTTTATCGGAGAGGCTTCCTGTGACCTGGCGTCCTTCATTGAAAATACCGGGTCGGCTATTACAAGAGTCCTGTTCGATGGCTTGTCTCTTTTCCCCAATGTCCTTGCAATCGTCAGGGCAGAAATCGACTGGTAATAACTTATGGGATACTCGTCTCCCAAGAACGTTATATTTTCCGGGTAATCGCGAAACTCATCAGGATATCCATCCAGAACAGACCTGTTCCAGGTCGCTTTTCCGCCGGTGACCAGCAACTCAAACGGTAATGTGGCAAGGATTCCGTCAGGTATGATGATCAGCGGGGTTCCCTTGGGAACCTCTAATAAGGCCCTTTGAAGCAATCGTCTGAAAAGTTTTGAGGCTAACTCGGTGTCAAAAGCCCTGAACCGCAATTTCTCCATGGGTTCACGCAGCTTTTTTATGTCCTTTTCCATTTCCTCAAGAGGCCATTTTATGTAAAAGGTCTGGTTAATCTCCTTATTATGAATGAGTTTTACACCGACACCCTCATTTGAGGCATCGAAAATGACAGCGAATTCATCGGGCTTCAACCCGCAGTCTTTTAAAGTTACCGGACGGGGATACTTGACTGCAGCATAGGACGGATATCGCTTCCACAAGTCTTCTACAAAGGCGTTTAGGTCGCGCTCGGATTCCCTAACCTCACCGGACAAAACGTCATATCGGGATGACTGCTTTTGCCTGTCAACCTTGCCTAACTCCTTTTTGAGGGCCGCTACCCTGTTTACCAGAGACAATTCCTTTTCCATGACATTACCGGGAATACCTGTCGAACCTGTCGAAGAACTCTCTGCAAGATGCTCCGAGAAAGATCTTGCCCTGGTAAGTTCACTTGATTCTATACTTCCGTCAGACCGGTTAAGTTTCATCATGACTCTGGTGAG
>CAITZA010000242.1 GCA_903896745.1 uncultured Desulfomonile sp.
AGCCAACAACCGGGTTGCATTTCGCAGATGTGGCAAAGCTCCTCGAGGTATTGCAAAGTCTGGTTGAATCCGGGAATACGGTATTGATAATTGAGCACAACATGGATGTGATAAAAATTGCTGATCATATTATAGATTTAGGCCCAGAAGGTGGGTTGGAGGGTGGCAGGATTATTGCCGAGGGCCCACCCGAAAAAATTGCGGCGACGCCCGGTTCATACACTGGTATTTTTCTGCGACAGGCCCTTGAGAATTCCGTAGGATACAAACTGTCATCGCGGGATTTCTCCCAATAAACCAACGCATCCAGCAGAAAACCGGCTTCACTTCGTTCACACCGAGAGTGAAGCCGGTTTGTTTACTGATTAACAGCAACCTCAGGATTCATTTCCAAATCAAGTTGAGAAGTTGATGCTACTTTGCTTCTTTGGCGGTCTTTTCCTGGTCCATCTTCCTGAGTTCTTTTCTGAGGATCTTTCCAACTGCGCTCTTGGGAAGCTCATTGACAAACTCTATGAATTTTGGCACTTTGTACTTGACCAGATTCTCTTTGCAGTAGTCTATCAGTTCAATGGGGGTCGCTGTCTCACCTGGTTTTAGCACCACATAGGCCTTGATGCGTTCGCCTGAGTAGGCGTCCGGAACTCCGATTGCGCATGCCTCAAGGATCTTGGGATGAGCAAAGAGCACTTCATCCACATCGCGTGGATAGATATTGAAACCGCCCGAAATGATCATATCTTTCTTGCGGTCAACTATTGAAAAAAAGCCTTCATCATCAACTATCGCTATATCGCCGGTCAGTAGCCAGCCGTCCCTGACTGTTATCTCGGTTTCTTCAGGTCTGTTGATATACCCTTTCATGACCTGTGGACCTTTGATGCAAAGTTCACCAGGAGTATTATATTCTGTAATCTCCTTGTTATAATCATCGACATCAACGAGTTTGGCCAGGGTGTTCGGCAGCGGGACTCCAATTGAACCCGGTTTTGTCTTTGCGCCAAAAGGATTTATTGTAGCGACGGGGGTTGTTTCGGTCAGTCCAAAGCCTTCGCAGATTTGAGCTCCGGTAAGGGCTTCAAAATTCTTGATTGTCTCAAGAGGTAGCGGGGCTCCACCGGAAAAACAGCCCTTGATTGAGCTGATCGAGTATTTCTTGAGCTCTGGAAAATTAATCATTCCGTTGTACAAAGTTGGAACTGCGGGCAAATATGTGGCCTTGTATTTGTGAATGGATTCCAGGATAGTCTTGGGCTCTGGTTTGGGAATCAATACGTCGGCGTACCCGTAAAAAATGGCCATGTTCATTGCCGTAGTCAACCCGAAAGAATGAAAGAAAGGCAAACACCCTACTACTATCTCTTCTCCGTCGTCAAAACCCCTGAACCAGGCCCTGCATTGCTGCACGTTGCTGGAAACATTTTCGTTTGTCAGCATGACTCCCTTGGAAACCCCGGTGGTTCCTCCGGTATACAGCAACAGAGCCGTCTCTTTCCAGTCAGTCTTGACTGACTGCTTGATCGGCTCACTGGCCTTGATCAGATCGGTGAATTCATGGACGTCAGCAGCTTGAGGCGTCTTGAGATGCATGGTCTTCTTTACGAAGGGGAAGAGCTGCTTTAGCGGAAATGGCAAATAATCACGAATATGACACGATATGATATTCTTGATCCCTGTCTTGGATCTCAAGTTTATCATCCTGGGAACCAGAAGGTCCAGACTGACTAAAATTTTGGAACCTGAGTCATTGAACTGATGCTCAAGCTCTCTGTCCGTATAAAGAGGATTGTTTAACGCACACACGGCGCCGGCCCGAAAAGATCCGTATATGCCAATGACGCATTGAGGAATATTCGGTAATAATACAGCAACCTTGTCTCCGGGTCGGATTCCCATACCTGCAAGAGCCGAAGCAAATCTCGAAACCATTTCATCGAGCTGACGGTAAGTGATTTTGGCGCCCTGAAATATGAGCGCCGTGTTGTTGGGAAAGCGTTCAGCGGTTCGTGTCAGGGCATCAGATGGATTGATCTTTTCAAAGTTCAGCTCAGCAGGAACTCCTGAAGCGTAAGATTTCAACCATATTTTCTCCATTAAATCCTCCCGTTTTTGATTGAGAACTTTGTTGGCACATTTTCAGTAAGATATAAGATAATACGCATTGGGACCTGTATATGAAGAAGGAATAGTAATACCTGGAATCAAAATTGATGGTTACGCCTAATTCCTCCATTAATAGCGCATGAACAAGAAAATACCGGTATTTTCCAAAACATATCAAAGAAAGAATGCATTGTGGATTGGTAGGCCATTGATCCAGGAGTCAAAATTGTACACAATTGTTAGCCAGGCTTCAAGAAAAAGCCACACTTTGCTGAATATTTTTCAAAAAATCTTCCGTCAGAAATGATATAATCGGTTATGCTTAAATCAGTTGTTAGGGAAATTGCGGTTTTTACGGTCTGTTTCCTGATTTTTCCAGCGGCGATATTGGCATTGTATTTACGCGGAGAAATCGGCCAGGCCCAGTTGATGTCACTAGCCAGGGAATTGGTTTCCGCTGATACCGCCGGACCCTGGCCTGTGGTGTATCTCCTTGCAAGAATGCTTGTACCCTACCTTTTTGTTCAGGCCATCAGAGCCCACCGCTGGTCCAAACAGAATATTACAGGCCTCAGATACGCCAACCTCTATTATTCAATCCTGCTTCTTGTTACAGCGCTCTGGTCCTGGGGGCATTCATGGGACCTGTTTTATTTCATGTACGTAATGGACGACCTTCCTGGTGAAATCCCTCAGTTCATTCAACTGGAAGCTCTCAATCTTATAGTGGGATTCCTGGCGCTATATTTGTCCTATCGATGCTTCAGGGTCTATCTTTATGCGTTGGACCACACCAATATTGGGAATCCCAACAGGCGCTAATCTGCGATCCTCAAAGTCCAAACTCCTGACTAATGGCCTTGAGCATTGAAATATTGTCACTGTGTCCCGTCTGCACAGCCACTATCCTGCCTATTACCGGCCTGCCCAACAGATAGAAATCACCAATAATATCGAGCACTTTATGACGCACGAATTCGTCTTCGAATCTTAATGGAGGATTCACCACCTTTTCTTCATCCAGTAGCACTACATTCGATAATTTGCCTCCACCGGCCAAACCCATTTCATCCAGCATCCGCATATCTTTAACAAACCCAAAGGTTCTGGCCGGAGCAATCTCATCCTTGAATAACGTCGGATTTTCAAGACGAAAATTCAATTTCATTTTTCCAATGGGTTCCGGGTAGTCAAGGTGATATTCAACCTCAAAACAGTCCGAAGGTTCAATAGTCATGCTCTTTGCAGACCCGGCGGGCATTTGAACCCTGAGGGGCTCTTTTATCCTTATCTCCTCTACAAAACCATCTTGGTTGATTATTTCAGCGTTTTCCACCATCCTGCAGAATTCTAGCGCGGAACCGTCCATGATTGGAACCTCGCTCGATATTTTTACAAGCAGGTTTGTGAGCCCGTAGACGTGGAAAACGGCCATAAGGTGTTCTATGGTTTTGGCTAACGCCTCATTATTTCGCAATGATGTTGAATATTCCGTGGATTCAACATTTTGAAGAAGGGCGTGAACTGTGCCTCCGGATGTGATGTGCCCAAACAGTATTCCGGAAGATGGCGGTAAGGGTGAAATGGTCAAACCCGTTTTTACGCCCGAATGGAGCCCTTGTCCGTACATGACCACCCTACCCCTCAGCGTTTTCTGCCTCCGGAACGGCGATTCATATCCAGCTTCAGGACTTAATTGACTGTCCCTGGCGACCTTTTGGGAAAACTCCTCCGAAACAGATACATAAGACGGCGTAGTTGAATCAGATTTCTCATTTTTTTCAATCCGGTTAAATTCAAACAGACCGTCAGATTCAGTTGGGAGCAGCAAATCATTTACCGTTATCTCGGGCCCTGGAGCTGTCATGACAATGTGCTCCATAAGGATTTTAAGTTCCTTGACATTACCGGGCCATGAATATGCGACGAGCCGATCGATAGCCTCTGATTCAATGCCTGAAATTTTTCTGTCGAATTCTTCAGAGGCCTCTTTGAGAAAATATTCCACCAATAAAGGGATATCTTCCGGTCTATGAGCCAGAGAGGGGGTATATATTATTCTATGACTCAAAGTCTTTGCCAGATCGGAAGGGAAACCATCCTTCCTGACGAGATCATCGGGATAGGAATCCGAGGTGCAAAAAATTCGCATGGTAGCCTTACGTGAATGCTGAGCCACATTCTGTGCCGGCAAATGGTTGTCAATTATTTCTTCGAGGCGCTTGTGAACCGTTTTGTTCAGGCGGTCAATCCTGACAAACAATATAGATCCACCTTCCGCCAGGAACATCTTTCCCTGTCTGGCGACCGTACCGGCGGATGCCCTTCCGAGAAGAATCTCATCTATATTGTTTTCGGTCAGCTCGTTGCAATAAACTTTTACAAGTTTGGTGCGGTCCTTTCCTGCAAGGAAATGTATTACCCGAGCCACGAACTCTTTTCCGGAACCCTTATCGCCGGCAAGCCACACCGAACCCTTTTCCAGCGCCGCATTTTCCAGAGATCGACGCAGGGATCGAATTGCAAAAGACTCACCGATTAGTGGACCAGGGTAGTTGCCAACCATATCATGAGCCTGGGCGGCCTTATCCCTATCCAGGATGGCCTTGTCAACCAGATGCAGGACATCTTCAAGATTTAGCGGTTTCTCAAGGTAATCCTCTGCGCCGAGCTTGATAGCCTTTACCGCTGTTTCAATCGTTCCGTGACCACTCATCATTATAACAAAACACTTCGGATCTATCCTTTTGATAGCCTTTAATGTCTGCATTCCATCAATACCGGGAATCCATATATCCAGGAAAACAATGTGAGGAGCGTCACTCTGGACTGCATGAAGCGCCTCTTGGCCATCTCTCGCCAATATTACTTCATGGCCCTCGTCCATCAGGATTGCTCCGAGAGACTCCAGTATTTCCTCTTGGTCATCAACAACTAAAATTCTACCTTTTTTCATTAACTTGCCACATTTTCGTTAGATTGCCAGCGAGTTCCAGGCTGGAAAGACAAACCGCACTATAACCCCAAGTCACCATGTAATCAACTGTCTGTAAGCAAATGACAACTACTTGTTTATGACATGCCCGCCAATCGGGAATTGATGCTGAAAAGGCGATGATTATGGCTGGAATCGGTCTGCGGCCAATTCAGTTCTTGAGAGTGTTTCAAAAATCAATGGACTGATATTTCAGGAATAGAAAAAGCCTTGCTGATCTCAAGCGGCTACATGAATGAATTCGCCAATATTTTGGTAACCTCGAATGTTACTCTAAACCAGTAATAATAAGTTGAGTCACAAAACTGAAGCTACTTTTCCTGAAAAAAAGTTCTGGAGACTTCAGCCGGCTTGATCTGGGATGAGCTGAGGCTGGTCTTGACGCCATGGTCCGCTGTCTGGCTTTTTTGAGGCGCCATTCCCTGACACAAAGGGGTTTCTTCAACGATATGGCAAAGCCTGGAATTCTTTTCGTCCAAAGACGCTATTATATAGGCCGGCTTCTCGACAGCCGTGTTTGCGGCCACTGATGGCATTCCGCCGGACGAAGAAGGCATTGAGCTGTCCCCAAAAGCTAATGTGTTAAACGATATAGACCCAACGATCGCAACCATAAACCCCAACTTGAACAAATATGACATGAATAACTCCAGCGGAACGAGTTCATTCCCGTCGCATGTTTTTCTCTGAATTGTTACATAGCATACTTGTCGAAATTATTAAAGAAAAAACATGCCATTGGGGAGCGCAAATGTACGTATGGATGCCCGTGGTTTGGGGCAGTTTTTAGCATTTTACATCATCTAGTTGAATTGAATTGAATTAATATCGATAATTTTATCGGGACAATTTACTGGTTATTTTCCGGCGGCACGCCAGATTTGTCCCATCCTCGCGCCGCATAGTACTCATCAAGAAGCAAGTCCATCTGCCGTTCGGTAATGACTTTCCCTGTTTCCGGAAGAGCCTCGGTGTAAAAACGTCCGGGAAGTTTGTCATCCGCTAGTCGCAAGCCTTCACGAATATTGAACCTCCTGGTGTCATTCGCAACATTCCTGGCCACTTTTTTTAATCCATCCGCCCCGAGATCAAGTCCAGTGATGGCTCTCACCATTTCAGCCAGGTCGTCCCACTGATACAAATCCCGATAGAAACGGCACAGAATAAGTGTGTCAAATATTGTAAGCCTGTCCTCCCAGTCAACAAACATCGCAGCCTTACCGGATATTTGTTCCGGATCGATCATATTTGATAGTTCCGGTTTGTAAAAAGTTGCACGAAGATGGCAAGCTCCACGATCTGAAACGCCATAAGCCAAACCCATTCCTTTAAGAACACGAGGATCGTAGCCGGCGGGCTCAAGACCCTTCACATGTATCGCCTGATCTTCCATACCCCATAGTTTTGCCACAGACTTTATTCCGTTGGCCAGATCATTCCCTATGCCTCTACGAAAGGCTATGTCGTGAAGCAGTTCGGCAATCCTGTCCACATCCCCATATTCTATCGAATAGTCGATCTTTTTCTGACTAGCCGCCTCAATGGTAAACGCGACAAGATTTCCGGCGCTCATGGTATCCAGCCCGAGCCGATCACAAACGTCATTGAGATAGGCTATTTCCTCTATGGAACTGACCTCACACAGTCCACCGAAAGAGTAAATCGTCTCGTACTCTGGGCCTTCAATAGTGAGCCCCTTGTGTCTTCCCTGCTTTACCGTAGTCAGACGGCCGCAGGAGATGAAACACTTTCGGCAGGCGCTAGGCTTGACATCACAACGAGTATGAAGCGCGTTTGCATTGATGCTTTCACGATGTTCTGAAGCGCCTTTATGCCAGTACCTTGACGGAAAACTTCCCACATTGGACAAGATATCCACCATCATGGGCGTTCCCATACTCTTGTAGGCCTTGACGCCAGGATTCTCCCTTGCCTGGAGGGAGAGGTTCCTGACCTGTTCCTTGACTTTGTCAGGATGGGCAAGTTCCTTTTTACAATTTCCCCAGAAAGCAATTGCCTTGATTTTCTTTGAGCCCATGACGGCCCCGGTTCCTGTCCGACCCGCAGACCTCCAATAGTCGTTCTCAATTACCGCAAAGCTTACAGTATTCTCGCCTGCCTGTCCTATGACTATGACGCCGCAACCCTTGGCCTCCGGACGATTGTTCCTGATCCATTCCCTTATGCTGTCCTCTGTTTCAAAGGTATCCATACCCCACAGGTGTGAGGCGGAATGGAAATGAACTGTTTTTTCACATACTTCAAGCCAGACGGGGTCTTCGCTTGAGCCATGAATCATAATTGCGTCAAATCCCGTAGCCGCGATATTGTCGCCGACTTTTCCACCGGAGTAGGATTCTGAATAAAATCCGGTCTGTGGAGACTTGGTGTACACCCCATGTCTGCAGGAACCCCATATACTGGTCCCCGCAACAGGCCCGGAGGCGATAACAAGATGGTTGTCCGGATCAAGGGGTTTCACACCCTCCTTGTTGTGCGTTTGAAGGAGGTAAGTGGCCAGCCCTTTCCCACCCAGAGTCTGACGCAAAACGCTATCAGAGATGATTTTTATGTCGAAACTCTTCAAGCTTGCATTGACGCGTAAAACCATATTGTAAAAACCAAACATTGGAACTTCTCCACTCAGAGGCCGGATTTTATAATATTTCTAAAACAATCTCTATAAGTCCCTGAAATGCCGCATGTAAATATCCAGAAAGCGCCCCAGGTATGACTGGAATGTATTATTTATTCGAATTACAGGGTATAACTATGTCTTATAAAACCTTTCGGTATATTTTTTCGGCGTCAGCAAGTTTTATTTCACGCGGATTGTTTGCCAGGAGACGTGTGACCTTCATGACACCCTCGGCCAGGGAGGGGATGTCTTCTTCCTTCACACCATACTCTGTCAGGGATGTGGGTATTTCCACATCCGTAACCAGGTCCCGCAGACTGTCAACAGCCAGGAGAGCTGATTCACGTTCGGTGAGCCCATCCGTAAATTCACCCATGAATTCAGCCAGTCTTGAGAACTTGCCCAGATTTCCAAGCATGTTGAATTCCATGACGGGCCATAACATTATTGAGTTCGCTATGCCATGAGGAATATGAAATTCGGCGCCGATAGGATAGGCAAAAGCGTGTACGGCGGTTACGCCCGCATTGGCAAATGCCATGCCGGCCAGCATACTGCCTTCCAACATCCTGTATCTCGCATCGATGTTAGCGCCATTTGCAAAAGCTGTCCTTATGTTCGAAGATATCAGCCTGATTGATCGTTCAGCCAGCATGTCGGTTATAGACGTAGCATTTACTGAAGTGTAGGCTTCTACAGCGTGAATGAGCGCGTCCATCCCTGTCGCCGCTGTAACTGCCGAAGGGAGGCCGACTGTCAGTTCGGGATCCAGAATGGCTGTCCTTGGGAAGAGGTGTGGGCTCACGATTCCCTTTTTGAGTTTTTCTCCATGATCGGAAAGAATCGCGATTGGGGTCACTTCGCTCCCCGTGCCTGCTGTGGTCGGAATCAGGATTGTCTTTAAGCCCTCGTGTGGCGCCATATCAATCCCGAAAAAGGAAGTTACGGGAGATGTGTTGGTAACCAGTATAGAGGCTACTTTTGCGATATCCAGGGAAGAGCCTCCTCCAAGGCCGACAATTGTATCCGCGCCGGAATCCTTGACTGCCTGCGCCGCCTGTGAAGCTATTTCATACGGTGGGTCCGGCTCCACGTTATCGAATCTCTGAACCTGAAGGCCTGAATCCTTGAGTATGGTTTCGATTCGATCACAGATACCTGTCTTGACTAAACCCGGGTCGGTAACAACCATAACGGATTTTCCGGAAAGTCTTTTGACCTCGTCAGCAATCCGGCGTGAAGCGCCGATCCCCATGACTATCCTGGGCGTGGACTGAAATATATTTATTCCATTCATCGGAAATTACCCTCTCTGATTATTTGACGCGCAATATTCTACACAGCCAGGTACTTGGCCTGGATGTTTTCATCCCTTTTGAATTCCTCCATCGTCCCTGTGTACACTACGTGCCCCTTGTCTATGACTACGACACGGTCTGAGACCGACGTGGCAAAACGTATGTTCTGTTCCGACAGAAGTATCGTGGTTTCTGTCGATTTAAGGCTCATGATGAGGTCTTTGAGCACAGAGACTATTACCGGCGCAAGTCCCTCTGTAGGTTCGTCCAGAACCAGCAGGTCCGGATTACCCATCAGAGCCCGCGCAATCGTCAACATCTGTTGCTCTCCTCCAGAAAGAGACCCTCCATAACGCTGCCTGCAAGAATCCAGAATTGGAAAATGTTCCATGACAGTTTGTGAGTTCCACCGTCCCTTACGACCGGATATTCTTCCGAGCTCAAGATTTTCCATGACTGTTAATGGACCGAAAATACGACGATCCTCAGGAACGAACCCCATACCCATCCGGGCCATTTTGTATGACGGTTGTCCAGTACAGTCCATGTTCTTGAACATTACACGCCCCTCCCTGGGGGATGTTAATCCCATCAGGGACCGGAAAGTCGTAGTCTTTCCCGCTCCGTTTCTACCCATCAGGCAAACGGTCTCCCCCGGAGATACAGCAAGCGACACATTAAACAGTATATGACTGCGACCGTAAAATGTGTTCAAACCTTCAGCTTCCAGAATGTAGTTCACAGAACCTCCTCGCCAAGATACGCTGTAATAACCTCAGGATTCCTACGTATCTCTTCCGGAGAGCCCTCAGCCAAAAGCCTTCCCATTTGAAGAACCCTGACTGTTTGGGCAATGCCGAAAACTGTGTCCATGTCATGCTCAATAAAGATTAGAGTAAGACTGAATTCCTTCCAAAGTCGCTTGATCAGGTTTCTGGTCAACAGACGTTCTTCCGGTGACATTCCTGAAGTCGGTTCGTCAAGCAAGAGGGCTTTGGGCTGCAACGCGAGAGCTATTCCAATATCCAGGAGCTTCTGGTCTCCATGCGCCAGTTCGAAACCCGCCCGATCAGCCACGTTTTGAAGACCGATACTCTCCAGTATTTTGAAAGCCTGGTCAGTAGCCTCATTAAAAACAGAAACGCTTTTTAGAAGATTTCGGGTTTTGTTCATTTGCGACAGGCAGGCGACACGGACATTGTCCAGAACAGTCTCCTCAGGGAAAAAAGACGTCACCTGAAAAGCCCGAGCCATACCCAGAGTTACAATTTCGCGCGTGCTCAGGTTGGTTATATCTTTGCCCTGAAACAATATTTTTCCGCCATCCGGTTTGAGATATCCCGTAATCTGGTTGAATAATGTTGTTTTTCCGGCCCCATTTGGGCCTATTATGGCTGATATACTGCCCGGCGCCACCGAAAAACTGACATCCGCAGTCACCCTGAGCCCGCCAAACGATTTTGTTACATTTCGAAGTTCCAAAACCGGTTCCATATCAACCCCTGTTCACTTTTCCGGCTGCATAGCGAGCCATGAGTCCGCGTATTTCACCTACCAGCCCCTTGGGCATCCCAAGAACCATGATCATCATTATTATTCCGATTATCAATGACCAGTATTCCGTCCGAGCGCCCACAACATCCTGGATTACTATGATTACCGTGGCGCCAATAAATGGACCAAAAAACTGTCCAATGCCGCCAAGCACCGCCATGAGAATTACTTCTCCCGAACTTGTCCAGTAAAACATGTCAGGGTGAATCGAATTGGTCACTCCAGCCATCAGACCGCCAGCCAGGGCTGCAAAAAAGGATGAAATCACATAAATCCTGAGCTGATTCCTCCTGACCCTCCGTCCAAGAAAACGAACTCTTTCAGGATTCTGGCGAATACATCGCAAGACCAGACCCATCGGTGAATTTGCAACACGCCACAAAAACCAGATGGAAACAACCACCAGCGCCAACGTGAAGTAATAGTAGACCGTATGGTTTTCCAGCAGACCTGACGGCATTATGCCCTGAATCCCATCGTCACCACCGGTGAAACGGTACCACCTGAATGTTATCTGCCACGCCAACTGGCCAAAAGCTAATGTCAATACAGTGAAATAGACTCCACTCAGCCGGATGACCAACAGACCCACGAGTATGGAGATGACTATGGTTAAAACCAAACCAAGTCCTAAAGCGGGTAGGAACATGGCAGATCCGTAGTTCTTTACAACAAGGCCGACTGAATAAGCCCCAAGCCCGTAATAGAGAGCCTGTCCAAATGATAGCATTCCGGTTACGCCAAAAAGCATATTGAAGGCTACGGCAAACATCCCCCATATAAGCACGTGATTAGCCAGCATGAGGTGATAGTCAGACTGTTTGATGAATGGAACAGATCCAAATACCAATAGAAACAGACCCAAAAGAATTATTTCCCTGGCTCCTGATGACTGATTCATGGCTATACCCTCCTGATTTTGCGGGATGCAAACAGACCCTCTGGTTTAAAAATCAGGGTAAGAACCATGACAAGGTAATTGAATAATGAGGCCCAATCAGGAACCGTGGCCACAGCAAAGGAGTTAACCTCACCCAATATAAGAGCTCCCAGCCAGGCGCCCCAGAAATTACCCATCCCACCTATTACAACAACAATCAGGGAATCAATTATGACTTCAATCCCGGCCCCGGGTGACACAGACCTCAGCGGAGCGGCAAGCGCTCCCGCAAAACCGCCCATGGCGGTAGCTATCCCAAAGACCAGAGTCATTGTAAACGGCACATTTATCCCCAGAGACCCCAGCATTTCCCTGTCAAGCGCTGCGGCCCTGGCTATGCGTCCGGATCGGGTTCGGGCCAGCACAAACCAGGCGACAATCACAACAACAATTCCTATACCTATTATTGCAAGATTGTACGCCGGTATCGACAGGCCAAACAGCTCGACAGTCCCCGTAAAGCCTGAAGGACGCGCCAGAGATTTGTACTCGGTCCCCCATATTAGCTTTACAAGATCGTCGATCACCAGGATGAAAGAGTAAGTAAGAAGTATCTGGAACCCTCCCTCGTCAGCCCGCCCATAGATTCGTCTCAGAAACAGCGCCTCGGCAAGCATGCCCAAAACTCCGGCTCCAAGACTCGCCACTAAAACTGATAACCAGAAGTTGGTGTGCCATACCGAAACCGTCTGATACGCCAGATAGGCCCCTATCATATAAAAGGAACCATGAGCGAAGTTGAAAACGTTCCCGACGCCAAAAATCAGCGTTAGTCCACTGGCGACCAGGAAAAGAAGGGTTGCCATCATCAATCCACTCAGGAATTGCATCACTATGAATGAAAAGTCCATATCGTTAGCTCTCATACGGATGCGGACCAACAAGGCCGCATCCGTCCTTGACTAAGCAGTGCGTTGACTATTTCTTTTTCTGCCTGTCCGCATAGTCTTTAGGCGGCAAAAGGTCTTCAGCCTTGTAAATCTTCCAGTCGCCAAGCATCATCTTGGCTGGAGGATACTTGTCATTCGGTTTCGTAACGCCAATTGCCTGCACCTGCACCACTTGATGTGTGGCAGGGTCAATGTAGGATGTGAAACCTTCCGGATCTTCAGGTAACTGGATCTTCAACCCTTCAAGCGCTTTAACCAGGGCTTCCGTGTCATCAGGATTGCCAACTTTCTTTACAGCCTCTGCAATAGCGTAAATCCCCGCATAGGCCCCTTCAGCGGCGTACGTGGGATACCGTCCCGTTCTCTTGAAGAACTTTTCAACATATTCCTTGTTAAGGGCAGTATCAGGCCAGTTGTTGTGGTGACGGGCGCTGAGAACCAACCCTTCAGGTAATTCTGTTCCCATGGCGCTCATTAGTTCATAATTTCCACCAGCGTCCGGATGAAAATAAAGTGTCTTCTTGAACAGACCGTAAGGTTGCGCCTGTTTTATAAACGCGACAGTGTCCCCGCCCCAGAATCCGGATACCAGGATATCGGGTTTGTCATTTATTATTGAGGTGATAAAAGGCGTGTAATCAGGAGCGAACAACTTCGGCCAATACTCTCCAACCGCCTTGTATTTGACTCCGAATCTGTCCAGGTTGTACCGAAGCTCTTCCCACTGATCATGTCCGTAAGCATAATCAGGACCAATGTAGGCGATTGTCTGCCACGGCTTGACCTGCTGAAGCTCTTTCAAATAAAGAGCCCCTGCAGCCATTGACTGAAATGTGTTGTTGGAAACTCGAAAATAATAGGGTTGAAACTTGTCGGTGGTTAGCTGCGTAGACGCATGATCAGTGCCAATGAATATCTTCTTGTACTGCTTGGAAACTTCCGTAACAGCCAAACCCACTGCCGAACTGACCACACCAAAAAGGAAGTGCATCTTGTCCTGGGTAATGTACCGTTTGGCCACCATTAC
The DNA here is from genome assembly GCA_903896745.1 of uncultured Desulfomonile sp. Taxonomy (GTDB): domain Bacteria; phylum Desulfobacterota; class Desulfomonilia; order Desulfomonilales; family Desulfomonilaceae; genus CAITZA01. The sequence goes on from CAITZA010000242.1 coordinate 13,446, forward strand.
GGAATAGTCAGGTTTAGCCTTGCTATCCGTATTGGTCAACTCCAGCTTGTAGCCGTTGACCCCACCTTTTGAATTAATTTCTTCAATTGCCATTTCCGCAGCGTCAACCGAATCAAGACCGTAAAGTCCGGCTCGACCAGTCATCGGATATAACGCCCCTATCTTGATCACCTTCTCCTGAGCAAACACCGAAAGCGGGCAAGATAAGGCCACTATCAAAGCCAGCGCAATGACATAGAAAAACTTGTGCCTTGACATAGATTCACCTCCTGAATTCCTCGAACTCCGACATGTCTTTGGGAGTTATGCAATATATGCGCCAACAGTTCTAGCTAGAAAAACAATGGGGATATTAAGAAGTTGAACTCACAAGACCAGAAATGCGTCATTGCGCAAATGCAATCCGCAAGACGAATGAAATTAATGCTGGCGCATATCAAATGAATATAATTACATATTATCGTATGTCGCGATATTGCAATATTATTGCTTTTCTGCAACATGACGCGCTATGTTCAGCCTTGTTATTTTGCGCCAGAGTGTCGTAGGGTGTATATCCAGAACCCTGGCTACCTCAGACAGGCTGTCATGTCTCTTCAGCTCCTCCTCTATAACTGCTTTTTCAAACAATTCCAGAGAAGTTCTGAGCGGAGTTCCTTCCTGGAAACTACTCAGAAAACTGCTGACATGGGCGCGTGAGGTTTCCTTTAGTTCAATTGGCAGGTCGCAGGACGATATTGTATTTCCATCGCTCATTATCATCATGCGCTCCATAATGTTTATCAATTCCCTGACATTTCCGGGGTAGTGATACTCCAGGAGCCTGTCTAGAACCAGCGAATCCAGTCTTTTCGACGCGCCGTTTGACAGGTTGTATTTTTCGAGACAGTTGAAGGCCAGCGCAACAATGTCCTCGCGACGGTCTCTGAGAGGGGGAATGCTTATGGGGATAACGTTGAGCCTGTAATACAGGTCTTCGCGAAAGTGTCCGTTCTCAACAAGTTGTTTCAGGTTTCGGTTGGTGGCGGCTATTATCCGAACATCAACGGAGGTAGGCCTGGTGCACCCGATTCGGGTAAAGGTCTTTTCCTCGATAACCTGCAGCAGTTTGACCTGCATGGGTAAGGTGAGTTCGCCTACTTCATCGAGGAGAACCGTGCCGGTATGTCCAACTTCAATCAAGCCAGCTTTACCGTCAATGGCGGCGCCGGTAAACGCGCCTTTGGAATACCCGAAGAGCTCGCTTTCAATCAGGGAATCCGGAATGGCGCCACAATTGATTTTTATGAAGGGTCTTTCCTTTCTTGGGCTTGCCAGGTGAATTAACCGCGCCAGCATGGTCTTTCCGACTCCGGATTCTCCGTAAAGAAGAACCGATGAATCCACAGACGCAACCTTAATGGCTTTCTGTACGGTTTGCGCCATCGAATTGCTTTTCACAAGCATGTCCTGAAGGTCGTGCTGAAATTTTTCCTTTTCGAGTAAAGACTGATAATATCTCGAGCTCAATCGACGAGTTTCTTCGAGTTGGGCCTTGAGTTGGTTTAGAAGCGTTATGTCACGAACATTTGTCACTACCAGCGCAATATTGTTGTCCTCATCAAAAATTGGGGTCCCTGTTACAAGCGTAAGCTTGTCTCCCTTAATTTTTTGCATGATCGTAACCTGATCACGTTTTTCAAGAACATCCAGGGTCACCGAGTGATCGAAAACCCCTTCAACTACCAGATCACGCATGTTCCTTCCAATCAGGTCTTCCCGCCTCAAACCGGTTATCCGTTCATAAGCCCTGTTGATTCTGATTGTGTTTGCCTTGCTGTCTGCAATGTACAGCCCGTCAAAGGATGACTCGAATATCGCCTCAAGTTCCCTGTGAAGTTTCTTGTATCCCTCCAGGCCTGAAATTATTGATTCATATTCAGATATGTCCTGAAATATACTGACCACACCTACAACCCTGGAATTGACAACTATTGGACTGCGATTTGCGATAATGGTGGCCTTGGGTAATATAATCTTCTTACCTAACTGAGGATGTCCGGTTTCCAGAATTTCCCTGAGATCCGGCCATGTGTCGGGACGAATTTCCCAGAAATATCGACCAACAGCAGAGTTCTTCTCATCCCCCAACATCCGGCGGGCCGCTTCGTTGTAAACCAGGATTTTTCCGGTTTCATCTATTATAAGTATGCCATTGTGTGATGAGTTTGTTATCAGTTTGCAAAATGAGCACGGCTCAAGGTGTTGCAGTTCAGATGAATCTCTCATGATGCTGGCTCTTTGTTTTCTTGTCCGTAATGTAACAGGCCTGACTTGAGGGCCGCAGGCCCTTCTTTTATGGTAACTCGAAACTACGCACGCCGACGGAGGCGAAAGGTCCTGATGCGCCTCAGGATGGGTCGATGCGACAAATGCGCCAACTCCTTTTCAGGCTTGCCTGAGCAACATTGGTCTTTATTAATAAACTCCCACCGTGGCCTGTAAAAGTCCTGTGTCATTTACTAACTGATAATACATAATTTTTCAAACTTTCAAATATTTCATGATTGGAGCCCAATTTAGCAATATCAGGAAGAGATTTCAGGCTGAGACGCCGAGCCAGTTGATAAGCGCCGGATTTTGGGATCAGCGTCTTTAATAACTCAAACAAGTTTTGACTTGCAATGGGTTCAACAAGCTAGTAATTTGAAAAGACTGATCAAGCTTTTTCAAGAATCGTTACCGGGTTGAGGGTTCCTTTATATCAGGCTTTGTTAGAGCCTATAATAACAATCTCAAAAGTAGCCGGGGGGCTATAAACTGATGAACCTGCACGAATATCAAGCTAAAGAGATGTTGGCGACACGTGGAGCGCCTATTCCGAGGGGCGCATTGGCTTATGATCCGTTATCAGCCTTAGTGGCGGCAAGAAAGCTCAAGACCGACAAGGTTGTACTCAAGGCCCAGGTTCATTCGGGGGGCCGAGGCAAAGCCGGCGGAGTCAAAGTTCTCTCCATGAGCGACGACATAAGGTCTGCAGCCGCTTCAATTCTTGGAAGAACGCTGGTAACAAATCAGACCGGTCCCGAAGGAAAACCTGTTAGCTGTCTTTTGATCGAGGAAGCCCCCATAATTGATTCGGAGATATATCTCGGCGTGGCGCTTGACAGATCTAGCGGGATGGTAACGGTCATGGCCTCTCCGGCTGGTGGCATGGAAATTGAGAAGATAGCTGCGGAATCGCCTGACAGGATTTTTACGGTGAAGGTCAATCCATTGCGTGGTCTTTCTGCGTTCCAAGCAAGAGAATTGGCCTACAACCTTTCCCAGGACCCAAATGTAGCCGGGCAGATAAACAAGATAATTAATATCCTTTATGATATTTTTGTATCCTATGATTGCACCCTGGTTGAGATCAATCCATTGATAATATCCGGTGACAGGGCGCTGGCGCTGGACGCCAAGGTCAATCTTGATGACCATGCGTTGTTCCGACACCCTGAACTTGAGAAGTTACGTGACAGGACCCAGGAGGACCTTATGGAACTGTCGGCCCGTCAGGACGGGCTCAGCTACATAAAACTGGGTGGCAACATCGGTTGCATTGTCAATGGCGCGGGACTCGCCATGGCCACACTCGATCTGATATCACTCCACGGAGGATCACCAGCCAATTTTCTGGATGTTGGAGGTGGGGCAAGCGAGCAGGTTGTTTCAGACGCTATGAGCATACTATTGGACGACCCTAGGGTAAAGGTTGTTTTCATAAATATTTTTGGTGGCATACTTCGCTGCGATGTACTGGCAAACGGAGTGATCAAGGCGATCAGGCACAGGGGGCTTCAATTGCCCGTAGTGGCGAGGATAGAAGGCACTAATATAGCTGCCGGACTGGAACTGTTCAGGGAATCCGGTCTGCCTGTCGAAATAATACCTACTTTGGACGAGGCCGCTCGAATTGTCGTTCAAAAAGCCCAGACCCTTGCGTCTAAGGCATCCTAGGGGGACTAACAATGGCCATTCTAGTTAACAAGGACTCCAGAATAATATGTCAGGGCATTACCGGACGCAATGGAACTTTTCATAGCCTCGCATGCCGCGATTACGGTTCGAATATGGTTGGAGGCGTAACCCCGGGGAAAAAGGGAGCTTCCGTTGAGGGAATCCCTGTTTTCAATACTGTCAGGGAGGCTGTAAGAGAGACTGGCGCGAATGTATCCCTTATTTTCATTCCAGCGGCTCATGCAAAAGACCCGATACTCGAGGCTGTCGATGCCGGGATTCAGGTCATAGTATGCATAACTGAGGGCATCCCGCCACTGGACACAGCATCAGCCTTGTACACCGTTAAGTCGGAAGGCAGGCATCTCATAGGCCCCAACACCCCGGGAATCATTTCTCCGACGGACAGATGCAAGGTGGGTATCATGCCTGGCTACATACATAAACCCGGTCGAGTCGGTGTCATATCGCGTTCAGGAACGCTTACCTATGAGGTGGTGGATCAGCTAACCAAGGCTGGTGTTGGCCAAAGCACATGCATGGGGTTAGGTGGCGACCCGGTTGTCGGCCTGAGTTTTGTGGACACCCTGAAGATGTTCAATGAAGACCCGGATACTGACGCAGTGGTGTTAATAGGCGAAATCGGCGGTTCCGCTGAAGAGCAGGCGGCTGAATATATAAGAAGTGATTTTAATAAACCGGTGGTAGCATACGTCGCTGGACGACTGGCGCCTCCCGGAAAACGAATGGGGCATGCTGGAGCGATCATTTCGGGAGGATCAGGCGCTGCCGATGGTAAGATCAGAGCGCTGTCGGACGCTGGCGTTCATGTTGTCGAGAATCTTACCATGGTAGGCTCAGCCATGAGCAAAATCCTTGAAGCTAGTTAGAATTTCTTGATGAAATAATCACTGAGGGGAGAAACGTATGTTAGCGAACCAGGAGAAATTTGATGAGCTTGCGCGCAGACTGGAAGAATCCGATCAGGCCGGCGGCCCGGACAAGGTAGCTAAGCATCATAAAGCCGGCAAAATGACTGCCCGGGAGCGTGTGCTGGAAATTCTCGATGATGGCTCCTTTGAGGAAATTGACAAATTTGTCAGTCATCGCTGCAACGATTTTGGCATGGACAAGATTCATATTCCTGGCGAGGGAGTTGTAACGGGCTTCGGCAGAATCAACGGCAGGGGCGTTTATGTTTATGCGCAGGACTTTACAGTTTTTGGTGGAAGCCTGTCATTTACACATGCCCAAAAGATGTGCAAGGTCATGGACCTGGCTTACAGGAATGGTTTTCCTCTTATCGGAATAAACGACTCTGGTGGCGCACGAATTCAGGAAGGTGTAGAAAGTCTCGGGGGATATGGCGAGGTTTTTTATCGAAACGTAAAGGCTTCCGGAGTTATCCCGCAGATTTCCATTATAATGGGACCCTGCGCTGGTGGAGCTGTTTATTCCCCTGCTGTCACAGATTTTATTTTCATGACCGAAAAGACGTCCTACATGTTTATAACCGGGCCACAGGTCATCAAACAGGTTACGAGTGAAGAGATAGACCCTGAAAGCCTGGGCGGGGCAAAGGTTCATGGGAGAGTATCCGGCGTTTGCCACTTTCATTATCCCTCAGAAAGAGAGACTCTCGATGGCGTAAAAGAGCTCCTCTCATTCATTCCGGATAGCAACAGGGTTAAACCACCGGTGGTGGAAACAAGTGATCCATGGGACAGACTGGTTCCTGAACTTGATTCTGTAATCCCTGACAGTTCCCGTCGTCCGTATGACATGAAAAAAATCATCACCCCGGTTCTGGATGACATGAAATTTTTTGAAACCCATGCGCATTACGCCCGAAATATAATTACAGGTTTCGGACGTCTGGGCGGAAAAACCGTCGGAATCGTGGCCAATCAACCCAACTGGATGGCCGGATGCCTGGACACTGAGGCTTCCGTGAAGTGCGCGCGTTTTGTAAGATTCTGCGACGCATTCAATATTCCCCTGTGGACATTGCTTGACGTGCCGGGTTACCTCCCCGGAACACAGCAGGAACACGGTGGAATTATAAAACATGGCGCCAAAATACTTTATGCATACGCTGAGGCGACGGTTCCAAAGGTGACCCTTATTACTCGCAAAGCCTATGGTGGAGCTTATGTGGTTATGTCCAGCAAACATCTCAGGGCTGACATCAACCTGGCTTTCCCAACTGCCGAAATAGCAGTCATGGGACCGGAAGGCGCCATTCAGATATTGTTCAGAAAAGAAATTGATGAATCTCCCGATCCCGCAAAACGTAGAAGTGAGCTGATCGAAGAGTACATTGCAAAATTCGCCAGTCCGTACAGGGCAGCGGAGCTTGGATTTGTCGATAGGGTTATCTATCCCAAAGATACTCGCTCCGTTTTAATAAAGGCGTTTGCCCAACTCGAAAACAAGGTTGAAGAAAAACCATCGAGGAGACACGGAAATATCCCCCTGTAATTTGCCGCAAATGTTATTGAACCATGAGTATAGACAAACACCTCCGTTTTTCGATATACCGGCAAGTACTCATGCAACACGGCAATGGTTGCGATCGGGTCATTGGTACGTTCCAAACGGATTTACGACATTGTAACCGTTCGATATAAATCTGGCATATGAGGTTTTACCATGGAGAGAAAAATTAGGGTCGTCGTCGCCAAACCTGGACTGGATGGACACGATCGTGGCGCAAAGGTAGTGGCAAGAGCGTTACGCGACGCTGGGATGGAGGTTATTTACACCGGCTTGAGACAAACACCCGAGGCCATACTTCAAACGTGTGTTCAGGAGGATGCCGATGTGCTCTGCCTCAGTTCTCTCTCCGGGGCCCACGATTATCTCTTTCCTAAAGTCGGTCGCCTCTTCAAGGAAAAAGGAGTCGATGATGTATTGATTCTAGGCGGCGGTATTATTCCTGAAGAAGATGTTCCAAACCTTAAGGCTAACGGAATTGAGGAAGTTTTTGGGCCCGGAACCAGGACAGATGACATTGTTGAATATATAAAAACACACCTGAAAAAATAGTCTGGCCAGACCGATTTCAAGCCTTGTGGTTGAATTTCCGGAACAGATCCTGGCGCGCGGCCCGGGATCTGTTTTGTGATTCAACCTCAAAGCTCCAACACCTAATCTTTCACGTATAACACACTGCTTTAATAAAACTTATTTTACAAAATGGATTTTAATCAATTTTTTACTTGATTTTTGAGCTTCAACCAATTAATAAACTGACCTATATGATCATTATTTATTATTAATAATAATATTAAGGAGATAACAAATGACAT
>CAITZA010000243.1 GCA_903896745.1 uncultured Desulfomonile sp.
ACCGCTAAAGAACCCTTTACCCTTGCCTTCCAGCAGCCATGTCCAGCTCAGGTCCTCACGAAGATCTTTATCCATATTCGCGAGCTTTTTTATCATCAGCAAGTGATAGATCCCCGGTTCCGCTTTTCCGGCCTCTATTTTCGATAATTGTGATGCTGAGATCTTGAGGTACTGGGCGAGCTGTTTCTGATCGTATTTCAAGTAAGTGCGAATCGTTTTGATTCGCGTGCCGATTCCCTCGCGGTATTCCTGGGACAACCTCTGTAATTTCATATTTTATTTATAGCAAAAAAGAAACTCAATTGCCATAAGTGAAAAAATATTTCTTGACAATTATGATAAACGCAATTAAATTATCATAAACGAATATCAAACAGAAAGGAGACGGGTATGAAGAAAAGTTTTGAAGGTTTTGTATTGAGCGCGGTCATGTTGCTGCTTCTCATCACGGGATGCGGGGGAAACAAAGCTGTGAAACAAAACCAAGCCATGGCAGAGTCTGCCAAACCGGTCGTTTATGAAAAGTCCGGTAACACCCAGAGACCGGAATGGACGACCCGGGTAACGTTTCATGAAAGTGATCACGGTTTCGCTTTCACTGGCGGCGTCATGGGTGGCAGTGACTATGCCCTGACACTGCGCCTGGCCAAGAGCGAGGCCATCAAGAATCTGCTGGAGTCCATTGAGATCAAGGCTCGGGCTGAATTCAGCTCCGCGATGCAAGGAAACTATAGCAAAGATGATGAGATCGGACGCTATGTCACTGATGCTGTAGCCTGGACGGTAGACAATCTCAGGGTGGCCGGCATCAGGCAAAAGGAGATTCATTACGAACAGGCTTTCGATCCAGGGACGCATCGCAACCGATACAATGCCTGGGTCAAGCTCGAAATCAGCAGGGCAGATTATATAAAAGCAAAGACGGGCGCGGCTGAAAAGCTTCTCAACAAAGCCATCCGTGAGAAGGATGAACAAGCCAAGGAAAAAGCACTCGAACTATTAGACCGCTTACGCAACGAGACCTGAGCCATGAACCGCCTCTTCTTATTTCTGCCGATCCTGATCCTGATTAGCATCAGCCACGGCAAGGCTGATGCTAATCGATTGAATGAAGAAAATACCACAAAAGCATCGCCTATTCAGATATCAGGATCAGAATCAGTAAGAATCCCGTACTGGGCCATTCAAATACCGGCAGATTCATTTATCGGGATATCATCGGCCTGCCCTTCCATTGAAGAGGCGAGGCAACGGGCTGTGGACTCGGCCATAGGGCAGATTCTCCAGGCAATGGGCGCCGATTATCATCTCTCCCATGAATCCGTGTTGTCTGGTGACCTTAACCAATCCCGCCATGAAATAACAGAGCGGCTAACCTACTCTGCCAATTGGCTGATCAATTCGGTCCAGCAGAACATCACCGAGTATTCCTTCCAGGATACCGGCAACGGTCACATCTGTTTTGTCCTGGTTCGGATGAGACCGAGCGTCTTGGACAGACTCAAGAGACTGACTATCGGTGCCAAGGTCTCAGCAAGAATCATGGATACAAGCGATGAGCAGGCAATTATTGAGATCGCCGAGACCAACAATGTTGGTGTGACTATGATTGGATACCGACTGTCCAATATGGTAAAGCACGATCATGCCAGGCTGATCACACTCTTCCTCTGGAAGGTAGCGGAATCGGAAATCGTCACCCGCGAGGAAGCCTTGCCCCGTCGCCTATCCCTGAATGGCAACGCCGCCCGCCTCTTTATCCCTATTCCCAATCAGGCAGGGAAGTTGAAGGCGTCATTGATGGGCTCGAGGGGTGTCAACATTTCCATCACCATAACCGGCTACGATGAAATAGGCCGGCCCGTCTCCGTCTCAGTCAACAACCGCTAATCATCCCTTCAAAACAAAAAATTTATAAAGGGCGGGACCTCATGGGGCAATATGTCAATGCTATCGCCCCTTGACAATATCCG
>CAITZA010000244.1 GCA_903896745.1 uncultured Desulfomonile sp.
CCACATCGTTGGCGCCTATATTCCACGCCATGTATGCGCCCGCTATAACGCTAATTACAATTATGGATGTTTCAACATACACTGGTTCTGATAAATCTTTCCCGGCTACTTTACCGTAATGATTCCTTGGGCCTGATTTTTATTATAGAGATTCTCAAAACAGACGGTTCGCCGGTTTTCCCTTAAACCTGGCGATCAGTTTTAAGGGCTCGGGGTTCAGTTCAACCATATCGTGGGATAACGTGTATAAAAATGGCCTCACGAATCCAGATGGTCGATATACTCGTCAAGTTCCTGTAATTTAGCTATTTTCCTGTGGAAAGTATTTCGACTCATTCCGAGGCTTTTGGCAGCCCTTAATTTGTTGCCTCTGCTGCGCTCAAGTACCTTAATAATTAGCCTCTTCTCAATTTCACCCATGATGAGGGGATGAATTCCCTCAATTTTGTTATCAACAAGATATTCAATCAGTGAATCCAGAGAGCTCGATATATTTGACTGCGTCAAAATATGGGCCCGGTTGTTACTGTCTAATTCCTCAGACTCTTTGGAGAGCGCCGTAATATCTTTGGGTTGTGACTTCATGAAATTGCGACCTTTCCAAAAAAGTTGCAAACTAACCGTGTTATTGTTTCAGTATTGGTTTCACGAAAGACAGTGAATCTGAAATCGGCTCCCCTCGGAAAGCCTTTGGAATACCATCCCAAATGCTTCCTCATCCTGCGGACGCCGACCTGATCCCCGAATGTTTCCACTTCATCATGAAAATGTTGCAGTATAGTATCAGAAACAGTTCCATCGACCAAGTCTTTTTCTTTTGTTTGCAAAGTGGCAAGAACCATTTTGGGAAACCACGGTCTACCCAGCGCTCCTCTTCCAATCATGACCCCATCACACCTCGAGGCCGCTATCAGATTAACAGCGTCATGCGCATCGTTTACGCCACCGTTTGCGATAACAGGAACGGAGGTTCGGGATTTGATTGTGGCTATTATTTCGGAAGAAACAGGACCAGAATGAACGGCGGATCGGGAGCGACCGTGAATAATGATGGCGTCTGCGCCTTCCTGTTCCACTATAGCGGCAAGTTCCGGCGCGGTGTAGCTCCTGTCATCCCATCCGGAGCGCATTTTGACGGTTAAAGGAATCGAGATTGATTTGCGAACCGCTTCGACGATTATCCCGGCGAGACTTAAATCCTTCATCAGGGCTGCTCCGGATCCCGACCCCACAACTTTACGGGCTGGACAGCCCATGTTTATGTCAATCCCCGACGCTCCCATATCCTGAAGGAGACTGGCTGCGTTGGACATTATTTCCGGATCATGCCCGACAATCTGAAAGAATGTGGGAACAGAATGCCCCACCAGATTAATCGTTTCCAGTGACTTTCTGGATTTTAGCGCTGCATGGGCGCTTATCATTTCCGTCCATAGCCCGGATACGCCAAAATGTTGAACAATTCTTCTGAAAGGCGCATCCGTTATTCCAGCCATTGGCGCCAGAAATACGTTGCCCTGAAATTCCAGGTTAGCTATTTTCATTTTTCAATCTTTGGGCCTTGTCCCAACCTTAGTGGATATACCTTCTGTTTGGCCCTTGTCACTGCCAGGCTTCCATCAGGAACATCCTTCGTAATTGTGCTGCCAGCTCCAATTACGCACCCTTGCCCTATTGTGACCGGCGCCACAAACTGAACATCCGACCCCACAAAACTATTGTCCCCTATGGTTGTCTTGTGTTTATTTCTGCCATCGTAATTACATGTGATAGTTCCACATCCAATATTTACGTTTGCGCCAATCTCACTGTCTCCCAAGTATGTCAGATGCGAAGCCTTGCTTCCATCCCCAAGGCTGGTTTTCTTTACTTCTACAAAATTGCCGATCTTACATTTTTTTCCTATTCTGGCGTCAGGTCTGAGATGAGCCATTGGCCCCACAGAAGCTCCTTCGGATACCAGGGTTTGATTTAATCGGGATCCCAGAAGAATTTTAGCCTCATCAAGAATTTGGCAACTGGAGATAAAAACATGAGGTTCAATCGAGCACCTCTCACCGATTATCGTGGAAGATCCAGTGATCACAACCCCCGGCCAGATTACTGTATCCAGCCCAATCCTTACACCCCAATCAATATAGGTGGTTCCGGGGTCAATGATTGTAACCCCAGCAAGCATGTGATCACGGGCAAGCGCCTCAAAGGTCCTTTTAGACACATAAGCCAGATCTGCCCGGGAATTGATGCCGGAAGCCTCGGAAAAATCCGTGATTGAATACGCGTAAACCGGGATTCCGTCATTGTTGGCTTCCGTAACTATGTCTGTAAGATAATACTCCCCTTGGGAATTGTTGGGTCTGAGTCTGGTCAATAGCTTGAACAAAAGACTTGACTCGACAAGATATACACCTGCGTTAATTTCCTTTGTCCTGCGCTCGAGTTCGCTAGCGTCCCTCTCCTCAACGATACTCTTTATCAGCCCTGTTTCTGACTTCAATATCCTTCCGTAACCATAAGGACTTTCAACCGTGGCGGTCATTACCGTCAAACGGCTTCCGTTACTTTCATGAAAATCGATCATGGACCTAAGGGTGGAGCTCCTGACTAACGGGATATCTCCACAAAGTATCAAGACATGCCCTTGGTAGTCTTTGAGTGATTTGCGAGCCGATTCGACGGCGTGACCCGTGCCAAGTTGCGGTTCCTGTAACTCAAAGCTAACATTCTGATCAGCCAGAATTTCTCTAACCCTGTCAGCCTGATGACCTACAACAACGCATATTTTCTCAATACCAGCATCTTTGGCAGAATCCAGGACATACGAAATCATGGGTCTGCCGGCTATCTCATGTAACACCTTGCAAAGACTGGATTTCATCCTTGTTCCTTTGCCGGCCGCCAGTACAATTGCCGCACAATCCATCATGTTTTAAACCGATTCCTTTCGTTGGAATAATCGTTGAATAGTTATACGTTACGTAATAGGCTGTCAAGGACAGGCTAGACCCATTTGAGGGCCAGGTCACAAAGTTTTTGAGTGACTATTTCGATGGAGGCGTAGTGATATTAACACGTAAATACAAAATTGGCGTTATGGGGTCCGCTGGAGAACCCGAGGATTCCGAGGTTGGGCGTCTGTCTTATAGAATTGGTAGGGAAATAGCCATACACGGCGCTTTTTTGTTCACAGGCGGTTGTCCGGGTCTGCCACATTGCGCAACGCTAGGCGCCAGAGAATCTGGTGGTAACACCATAGCAATCTCACCCGCCATGAACAGGCTGTCGCATCTCAATGATTTTTGCTATCCGCTTGATAGTGACGCAACCATATTTACTGGCATGGGCAACAAGGGAAGGAACGTTGTTCTGGTTAGAAGCTGCGACGCCTGTATTTTCGTTTCCGGTGGAATGGGAACGTTGAATGAATTCACAATAGCTTATGACGATTTTTGTGAAACAGATGTTATTGGTGTACTCTCCGGAAGTGGAGGACTTTCTGACAAGTACCTGGAACTGGCAAACCTCACCCGGAAAAAGAGCCGGGCAACAATAATAGCCGACGGCTCCCCCGAATCCCTAGTGAGGAAAATTATCGACATCCTGAACAGAGCGGACATGTCTGAAGACCGATGCTAGATCCTAAACTGCCATCAACATGTTTTCTGACCGATAACATTCTGACTACAGAGCTGATCGCAGGTTTCAGTAAATTCTCCATTGGCGAGAACTCTTGCGGGGACTCCCAGAATCGCCTGTATGCAAACAAGAGAATTTCTCTCGGACTAAAGCTGCCCAAAAGCGCTTTGGCGAAATTCAATGCCTTGATAGTGGATATCGAAAACTTTTCTACCGGATATGTTCTCGTGGGCATTAATCTCAAGCATTCCAAACCGGATTCGGATCCATCCACATTAAATACATCCTTCACGGGTGGGAGAGAGATTCTTCCCGAATCACAAAGGGCCCGGCTACTATTCCCAGTTGAAAGTTTTGGTTTCTATGGAGGGTCTGTAGACTGGGAGACCGCAGAATATCTGGAAATATTTGTATGCAGGGATCGTGATCAAGTTACGTCCGATCCAATGTTCATTCGATTCCATGATCTGTGGGGGCAGTCGTGTGAGAGACCACGCGGACCGCGTCTTCAATCGAGTGGATTGTCTAAGGTTCTTTCCAGGGATATTAAAGGGTTGACAAGTTTTCATCCTGGCGTTGACGCTATGCCGTTTTTTTACTCAAACATTTGTAACGCAAATCTGTCACGACCTTTTGGCCTTAATGACATGGGTTCCTTGATTCCTGCCCCTCACCCATATCCTCCCGATTCCGCGCAAAATGTGCTGAACGGTTCGATTATGGGTCAGCGATTTGTTGGAAAAATAGACTGGCGCCATAACCCGTATCACGCCCATGAGTGGACACATTTTCTCAACAGACATCACTTCCTCAGAAGCGTGGCTTTAGAAGCCGCCACCACGGGGGCTATCGAGCTGGTGTCTTTTCTGGAAAGGACTCTCCGTGATTGGATTCAGTCCAATCCTGCCACTCTAGGTTCAAACGGAGGCGCGGGCCCAACTTGGGAGACACTCACGGTAGCCTGGCGATTGAGAGAGTGGTTCTGGGTTATGGGGCTGGTCTGGGATCATAAGTCGTTTTCAGATGATGCCAGGCGATTGATGCTGCGATCCGTTTGGGAACACGCCCGGAGTCTTATGGATCACAGGGGGCATCCAAACAACTGGATTATCATTGAATCAGCGGCCCTGGCCATTACGGGCCTTCTGTTTCCGCATTTTTCCGAGGCTGGAGAATGGCTTAAAACTGGAACCGACAGGGTTTGTTCACAAATTGAAATTCAGTTTTACCCTGATGGCTCTCACTTCGAAATCTCCCCCCTGTATCATTCAATATGCCTGAATGCGCTGCTTGAACTTAGAAAAGTGGCCGAATTTGCAGGCATGACTATTTCGGAGAAAATTGACTCCCACCTGTTTAGAATGTTCAGGTTTCTGGGTTCATTGAAGCGTCCGAATGGAACATGGCCATCGATAAATGATTCGGGGAGCGCTACCGGTGATTACTCCACTTTGATCAAGGCGGCAGGAAGCCTTATCGACAGAATTCCAACAGGGCTCAATAAACGAATGAAGAAGGAAACTGATCCTCCCCTAAGGTTGGAACATTATTACGATAGCGGAATAGTAGCAATGGGCGCAGGACATCCCGGATGTGAGAACTTTCTCATATTCAGGTCCGGGCCCGCTGGGGCTGCGCATGTCCATAACGACAATCTTTCGCTGGACGTGTGTTTCAACGGACATCTTGGGCTGGTTGATCCAGGAATCTCTCAATATGCCCCTGGCGCGCTTTCCGATTATTATCGCTCCGCCCGATCCCATAACTCGGTTCTTGTTGATGACATGGCCCCGGAAAGATCTAAACTAAGTTACCGGAATCGCATTGCCCCCGCAGGGAATTCACTGATGGTCGAACATACGGACAACCTGCTAATGGCTTTTGGCATGAATCAGAGCGCCGGGACAAATCACTGCGCAAATTTCCATCTCTCCAGAACCATCATTTTTGTGAAAGGGCAATACTGGATTATAAGGGACTTCATTCACGGACAAGGATGTCACAACATTTCTACCGTCTGGAAATGCTTTCCATCAGACGTGAATCTGACGGGCTCTTCGCTAACCGTTTCGATCTCTAACGCAGATGGGCTTGATTTCAGGATTACCCCCATCTTCAATGGCTCAGGGATGGGGTTGAGTGTTGTGAAAGGATCGATGGCGCCTGCGAGGGGTTGGACATCCATCAATGGAAAAGACGTTCCAGCTCCGTCCATCGTATATACGGTGTATTCCGAGCTCCCCATTATTTCGTACTGGGGTTTATTCCCCAAGGCCAGCTCAGGTGACTTTCCCGATGAAACAAAAATGACGCAGAGGTCTGATGGAGGGGCGTCCATAGCCATCGTATTCCCCGACGGGCTCTCGCAACGGCTCGAAATTGGACCACTGGAAAAAAAAGGTTTTGAGACAGATCAAGTCAGACTGTGTGATGAAATTTTTATGCATGAATAATCAGTTGATTTTGCTGCTCAATTTGGTTAACTGTCGATATGTTCAAGGCTCGCATCAAACA
>CAITZA010000245.1 GCA_903896745.1 uncultured Desulfomonile sp.
CTTTTTGCGCTCTCGAAGCGATCGGCCAGATACATCGTTATGGGATGGATGATGACATTGGAGATTGCGCCGCGTTCCTCATTTTCCTTGAGTTGCTGAATGACCATATCGGCCCACTCCCCTACTTCGTAGGATTCAGGACCAAAATCATCGCTCCAGTTATAGCGTTTCTGCCACCAGGCTACCCACTCCCTGGTTCTTTCGGCATGGTAGATATGCTCATGATCAGGAATCACGTTGATAGGAAATGACCAAATGCCACGATTGTCCCAGATGGGGTGTTTGGTATCCTTCTTGACACCATCGGAGACTAGCGCAATGCCATTGCTTGCGAGAACTTTTTCCGTGTAGGGACCATGCATGTACATGTGGTTACGCCAGACCCTGATAGTCTTTCCGGTTCGCTTTCGGGCAGCTGATATAGTCCGTCTCGTATCAAGATTTTGATACCATCTGGGCCCATTGTAACTTCCAATCAGTTTTTTCCAGACTCGGTGCCAAAGTTCCGGTTTGAAGCAGTTAAAGTTGTGCCCTCCAACTTCTACCAACGGGTCATTAACTATGGGGTCGAGATCTTCCCATTCTTCCACAAAACATAGTCCCGATATGAAGAAGGTAACCTTGACATTGGCTTGCCTCAGGATATCCAAGTATATCTGGGCTGTTTTGAGCTCGGAAATGTCGCTGTGTTGCTGGTTGCCCGTGCCCAAACTCATGTGGTGCAAATCACCGGTAAGACAGATCATGATTTGACTCCTTCGAATGAAAGACCGAGTTTGCGGGCTGAAGCTTCAAAGTTGGGATCTCCATGGATGCCCCAGGACATCAGGAAAGCCATACGAAGGCCATTTGAATCATCCGGCCCCTCGACTACCAGACGCGCCATAGACCGGAAGGCTGGATCTTTAATGTCGTAGACAATTACTGGGAATACTATGCCAAGTAAATCGCGAGGCGGGGTCATTGACAATGAGAGTTCGTGGCAAGATCGAACACCGAATCGCCCACGATTGCGCAAAAGCGCTTTGGCGCGCCGCGCAGCTTCTCGAGGGTGGCTAAGCCCATCCCGCATTCCGCGACTCAGAGCCGCAGCAGGGTATTCCTGCCAGCTTAATCTTTCAATACCGCATCGTCGACCTTCCACCTCAAGATGAACGGGTTCCACCGCAGCCCTGACCTCATCGAGCCATGCCCGTAAGTCACGCCCTTCCCAGCCGGAATAGTCAGGCCGAAACCGGAATTCCATGGCCCAGTCATACAGGGAACGGAAGTCGGCGCCTACATCCAGACGAGCCGCCATACGACGCTGTCGCTCCGCATAGCTCCAGTGGTATGTTCCACGCCAGTAGAGCAAAGCATCCCCGTACCCAAGCACCGCTTTGACCGCATGACGGATCAGCGCTTTCCAGACTCCCTCACGCATTGCCGGAAGCGCAGTAACCGCGTCGTCTATTACGAGTAAGGTCCCTCGATTGACTACAAGGTCCCTGATATCCGAAGCGAGGATGCGGTCGGCAGTGAACCGAGAGAGAGAGGGAAGATATGACGGGTCTCCCAGAATGGTCTGATGCCCGAAACGCATATCATACCACATGACTCTGCATGGGGCGTTTTGCAAAGCCCGATCGCTGATGGCGCCGGCATCGATACCTATACCGGCTTTTTCTGCAAGAGGCTGAAGCGCTTCACCCAGACTACGCCTGAGTTTCTCTGTTTCCCGAACCCAACTACCGGTCGTGATCAGGAGAAAATCAAGATTGTTGTGAGGTTTTTCGACACCGCCTGTAACCTCGACACCACCTTCGCCGCGACCGTAGCCTCCCATAAGAACCAGGGCGCGCCATGAACTGGCAGGCAACGTCACCTTGGCAATTTCTCCGCCTTCGCGGATTACATCCAGTATGCGAGCTTCAACTTCGTCTCCGCCTCGCGCAGTGAAGCGTCCGAACCTGATCATGCGGACCTACCTATACGAATCGTGGATTCAAGGAGATTCCACAACGCTTCGGCATGACGTTCAGCCGTAAAGCGTGTGTGTGCGAGTTTACGCCCAGCCTCACCCAGAACACGCGCCCCCTCCGGATCATCAAGCGTTTTGCGGATCGCATGCGCAAGAGCCGCTGAATTACCAGACTCAAAGCCATAACCGGTGATGCCCTCTATCAGCCACTCACCGGTTCCACCGACCCTTGACGCCACAACCGGGGTAGCGTGACGGAAGGCTTCAAGACCTACCAATCCAAAGGTTTCCGGCTCTCGGGACGGAACAACCACACATGCGGCGGAACGGTAATATTTCTCAAGTTCCGGGCGCTTGACCTTCCCTAGGAACTGCACCCTGTGAGCCACCCCCAACGCGGTTGCCTGAGCCCGGAACATTCCTTCCTGATGCCCACTGCCCGCAACCCAAAGACAAACTTCACCCGGAAGCGACGGCATTGCTGAAAGCAACACATCCAGCCCCTTCCCCCTCAGTAAAGCGCCTACAAACAGGAGTCGGTTCTTTTCTCTGTCGCCTCCAACATTCGACATAACCGTGTCAGATGAAGGCTCAGCGGCTTCATCATCCCATGCCGGGGCAAACATGGGAAGTACCCGAACTGCCGCCGGGGAAAAGCCGTGGCTAACTACGTGATCCTTCATGTAAACCGAACCGACAGCAAAGGCGTCGAATCGCTGGTTCGCCTTAAGCTCATCCCTAGCCGCTGAAAGAGTCCTTATTTTGATGGGGGGGAAACCAGAAACCTTGTTGATCCAGCCCAGACACGGGAAAAGACAGTAAAAGCCGAGAGGGCGGGAACAAGTGTGGCGTCCCAAGGTGGTATATTTATGCCCATGAATGCAGAAAGGCGCATGGTCGTGAAAAAAACGTACAGAAGGAATACCGGAGTTCGCCAGAACATTGGCGGCCTCTTTCCCGTTAATCTGGTGGATGTAAAGGATGTCTGGAGCTATTTCTAGCAATTGGCGGTCTGAATCCACCAAGGGAAAGGCCCCCTCGAAGAGCGCAACGAATTCCGGATCAACCGGCGCGTTTGCATCGTAAAGCAGGTAATTACGAGCCCCTCGCGCCACGAGTAGTGGCGCCACGTCGGCTATGTTACGTTCAGCGCCCCCTACAAAAGCGGCGGCCTTGGTTATCCACAGGATTTTCATGCGTCGCCTACCTGTTGCGATTTGCTCGACTTTCGTCTAATTCCCTGGAATTGTCAAGCGCGTATAGTCATGTATCATGTTTGACAAAAAGGATTGGAAGGTGGCGCTAAAAATCTAATTTCTTTGTTTACCCATTGAATATTACAGGTTAGTATTGCTTCAAGGCGCCGTAAACCGGGAAAGGAACTCCGCTATGAGAGTAGGGTTAATAACTTTTGGTGGTGACGGTGGCAAATCCGGCATCAGTCAGTACATCATAAAACTTATTGAGCAGTTTGACGTTTTATCGGGTGATACGGAAATTGAGGTAGTTGTCTACGAGGATGAAAAGTCCATCTTTGTTCCAGCTAATTCCAGGATGACCTCTTACTGTTTCAGTTCGGCTCTGCGTAATCCAGTGGTTAATGTTGGGTGGTTTCAGGTTGGTCTTCCGGTTCTCTGCCATAAAAGAGGTTACGATGTTCTGTTTTTGCCTGCCGCAAACAGAAGATCTCCTTTCTGGGTTCCGTGCCCTACCGTAGGCACGGTTCATGATTTTTCAAGCGCTCATGTGAGCGAAAAATACGATCCAGCCCGAATGTTTTTTATCAAAAAGGTCACTCCCGCCTTGATCCGCAGGCTCGATATGATACTTACCGTGAGCGAGTGCAGCAAGACAGATATAGTTAACTTTTGTAACATCTCTCCGGATCGGGTAGTAGTGACACCCAATGGAGTGGACCTCGATACCTATCGCGCCGGTGACAGGAAGCAGGCGCTTGAACTACTCATTAACAAGTACGCAATACGCCCACCCTACCTGTTATATGTTTCACGTATTGAACATCCCGGGAAAAACCACGTCCGGCTTATAAAAGCGTTCAACCATCTGAAATCAAAAACCGGATTGCCCTATCAGTTGGTTCTGGCGGGTAGCGAGTGGAGTCGAGCTGAAGAGGTTTACAAAGTGGCTGAACTATCGCCTTACCGGGATGAAATTCTATTCATAGGATTTGTGCCCGGATCTGACTTGCCTTCCCTTTACAGGGGAGCTGATCTGTTTGTGTTTCCATCTTTATTTGAGGGCTTTGGGATTCCAATTCTTGAAGCTATGGCTTGTGGAACTCCTACTGTATGTTCCAACCTGTCATCCATGCCCGAAGTCGCAGGCGATGCGGCAATGTTGTTTGATCCTTATGACGAAGAGAATATATCGGATACCATGATCGAAATGCTTTCAAATAAAGAAATAACTGATCAGTATATCATGAGAGGGCTTGATAGAAGTCAGATCTTTAGCTGGAAGAACACAGCCATTAAAACACTTGAGGTAATCACCAAGACCTGGGAGGCATACCATTGAGACGTCGCAAACCCCACGTTATTGGTATAGCCGGAACCACATGTTCAGGCAAATCTCTGCTTGCCAGACACCTGAAAGAAAAATTTCATGTGAATAAACCTGTTATAATATCAGGCGATTCCTATTATCGGGACCTTTCAGGAATGCCCGAAGAAGATCGGGAAAAACAGAATTTTGATGTTCCTGACGCCATAGAGTTCGAATTACTTGCGGATCAGCTTAGGGCATTATCGGAAGGTGAAGAAATTTATCGGCCCATTTATAACTTCACTACTCATACCCGGGAGACTGACTCGGTGTATATTGCGCCTTCCGATCTGATAATTGTTGAAGGATTGTTTGTTTTGTATTGGGAACAATTGCGGGACATCATGGACACTAAGGTTTTTGTTACAATATCCGATGCTTCGGCATTACGCAGGAGACTGGAAAGGGATGTAGTTGAAAGAGGGCGAACCAGGCAATCGGTTCTTGATCAATATAGAAATTCGGTAAAACCGATGACTGATAGATTTGTTTTGCCTACTAGTACTTATGCCGACATCATTGTTAGTGGAGAAGACCCTATGGACGACATTGCCCTGAACCTGGTGGAGCGCATCGAGCTGCCCATATTTTGACCGATTTCATGGCAAGGTCGAAAATGAACCCTAATGAGTCAGGATTGGTCACATGAATAACGACAGCCAGGGAAAACGGGATCGAGCTCAGGAAATAGAATCTGTTTACAAACGTTTCTCTCGCACCAGCCTTCTGCGCCTCAGGATTAGAAGGTATATCCGTTCAATTAGCTGGCTTTTCGCTATTTCGCTTGCATTTTTGACCAAGAGAGCTCTGGATTTAGCTATCTCAACGATATTGATCTTTTTTTTGTCGCCTTTTTTATTGATGGGCTGGTTTCTGTCGGGTAGATCGTTTAATAAGACCCCCAGGCTTGGGAAATGGGGTGTTATATTTGACGAATTGTCTTTTACCCCTCAAAACCAGCTTGCGGAGCGAATCATAAGGTTCCTTCACATCGCGAGAATTCCTGTTCTGATTAACATACTAAAAGGAGACATGTCGGTAGTCGGACCGCTTCCTGCCTCGCCCGGAGATTTAAGTCTGCGCGAGAAAGCGGTGCGCAGGAGGTATAATGTGCGACCGGGCCTGATTTCCCTGTGGTGGATAAGGAAGCGGGCCAATATAGATTACGCCACCGAACTTGACGTAGACATGGAATACATCCAGACCCATAGCGCCCTAAGTGATATAGGCGTCTGTCTCAGAGCCATTCCCGCAATACTTTACGGTCAGGGTGTTCCAACAGTTCCAGATCAGATTGAAATACTGGGCATCACTATAAATAACCTCACAATGACAGAGGCCATCGACACTATCGTGGACTGGTCAGCAAGCTCAGGCGCCAGGCAAATCTGTTTTCTAAACGCAGATTGCGCCAATATCGCTTATAGGAATTCAACTTACCTAAGTGTTTTAAATAACGCAAGTTTATGTCTTGCCGACGGCGTTGGCCTCAAACTTGCCGGCAAACTTCTCGGGCAGGACATTGCTCAGAATGTAAATGGGACGGACATGTTCCCGATGTTATGCAAGTCATTGTCAGAAAGGAACGTTGGCCTATTTTTGCTTGGGGCTCGGGCCGAAGTTGTCGAAGGTGTGGCTGATTGGGTTCATAAAAATCACCCAAATCTAAAACTTGCCGGTTTTCATCATGGTTATTTTACTCCGGAAGAAGAGCCGGGAATCGTGGAACAGATTAGAGACTCTGGGGCTGGTATTCTTTTGGTCGCATTTGGGGTTCCCAAACAGGATTTATGGATTCAAAATCATCTGTTGGAATTAAATGTCGGAGTAGCTATGGGGGTTGGTGGTCTTTTTGATTTCTATTCCGGTCGGATTCCGCGCGCCCCACTCTGGATGAGAGAAATCGGGATGGAATGGTTTTTCAGGTTTATGCAGGAACCCGGGCGGCTGTGGAAGAGATATTTTGTAGGAAATACTGTTTTTCTATCGAGAGTTTTCCGGGAAAAACTGTTTGGCAAAAAGTGATGTGACAGACTGTCTTTATACCATGATGCAATATCAAGAATCCGGATAAATTGTTACCCTTTGCAATGTAATACTTCCGGGTTTAAGTTTTATTGTAGCTTGGGAACCGGATAGTAAATGTGGTACCCTCACCTTCCGTACTCTCGACGTTGATGTCCCCGCGATGATTTTGGATTATTTTCAAGGTCGTGGCCAATCCCAGGCCGCGTCCCAATCCCAGATTTGATGTAAAAAAAGGATTGAACAGATTCCCGAGACGCTCTTTGGGAATTCCCAAACCGGTGTCTTTTACTTTCAGGACAGCCCATTCAGAGTCGAGCAGTGTCTTAATGCTTATTTTTCCCCCCTGCGGCATGGCCTCTACAGAATTCTTGATGAGATTCACAAGAACTTCTATTATTTGACTCCTCTTACCTTCGATCAAACAGCTCACCACCGTGTCCGTTTCGAGTTTTATCATGATACCCTTGATGCCGGAAATTGAATGCCAAAAAGGACTGGTAAGCTCTACAGCTTCTTCCACGACTAATGACAGGTCAAATTTCTCGAACTCAGTCGCGCTGTTTTGTAGCTCTGTCTCAGCCGCAAAATGGTTCAACCTCTTGACTGTTTCGGCCCCCTTCATACAGGTATTCATGATCACTGTGAGGTTGTGTTCAAGGTTCGCAGTAGAGCCGGATTTCAGGCGAGCCAGAGAAACATTGGCATTTCCCAGAATTATTTGCAGAAAGTTGTTGAAGTTATGCGCCACACCTGCTGCTAGATCTGCCACGGCTTTGTATCGTTCGGTCTGTAGTAAAATTCTTTCTGCATGTTTGTGCTGAGTTATGTCACGAATGGCCTCTATGGCCCCTATAACCCGGTTGTCCTGATCATAGAGCGGAGCCGCAATGTTCCAAAGCCACGTAGGACCCCGGCCACAAAAATCCGTAATATAACTCTCTGAAACGAGTCGATTCCCTTCCCTACGCATATTAATGTAA
This sequence comes from uncultured Desulfomonile sp., assembly GCA_903896745.1. Taxonomy (GTDB): domain Bacteria; phylum Desulfobacterota; class Desulfomonilia; order Desulfomonilales; family Desulfomonilaceae; genus CAITZA01. The sequence continues at coordinate 7,534 of CAITZA010000245.1, forward strand.
TTGGCCGCAACAACGTGGTCATAATTGATGACCAAATCCAGCATTACGGGGCGACGTTGCCCGTAAAAAGGTAACGCATATTCATAATCGCTCTTGCCAACAATTTCAGAGGCATTGATCCCCGTTAGGTTTTCCATGGTCTGGTTCCACGCAATGAGCTTTCCACTAGAATCGATAACCATGGTAGCGTCCGGCAAGAATTCTATGATTTGGGCTGAGAGTCGTTCACTCTCTTTTATTGCCTTTTCGGCTTTTTTTATTTCACTTATGTTCCTGATTGATTCTATTGCGCCGGAAGGTTTTCCCTCACCGTCGTAAAGCACCCGTGCCGTTCCTGAAAGGAATATTCCGCCTTTCAGCTCGGGGTGATAAGATTCTGAAATCAGTACACCGTCTTCCTGTCGCTTGACAGATATGTACTTTTCCAGAAATTTGTCATCCCAATCGAGGGCCAAGTCCATTAAAACAGGTCGTCTTTCACCATAAAAAGCTAACGAATATTCGTAGTCAGTTTTTCCGACAATGTTTTCCGAACCGATACCTGTCAAATCTACCATGGCTCGGTTCCAAAAAATCACACGTCCGGCGTTATCAATTACGACGGTAGGATCTGGAAGAAACTCAATGATTTGGTTTAGACGGTGATAGGCTGTCTGAATATCCTTTTCAGCCTGCCTGGCCTCGGTAATATCCCGAATGTATCCACCCACACCTCGCAGGTTTTCTCCAAGATTAACAACAAATTTGCGTGTTTCAAACGTTTTGGCCCCTATTCGTAAATCTTCCGTAACTATCGTGTTTCTTGCAAGGGTCAGTTCATCACTTCGCCTGCAATTGCCTGCCAAATCTGATGACATAATTTCATAGTCATCCACTCCAACCATTTCACTAGAAGATTTTCCGTAAAATTCCGCGTAAGCGTTATTTACAAAGAGGTATCGAAATTTGTCATCTTTCAGAAAGGCCATGTCATTTGATGAATTGATGAAAATGCCGTAACGCTCCTCATTTTCCTTTAATGCTTTCTCTGCCTTTTTTCGGCGCTCAATTTCCTGATGCGCCAGCCCGAGCTCGGCCCTAACTTCCGCTACTTCCCTGAGGATGGCTAAAACGGGACGGTTTGTAATTTCCGAACCCATTTTCAAATTCTGCCACTGGATATAGAGGTATAGAAACGGGCACGCGAACACCGAAATGACAAGGCGACTCAACAGGGTGCCTCCCATGATGCTGAAGTATTGCGGGGTTCCTGCAAACGCTCCGGTTGAGAACAGGAAAACATCCAGCCACATGACACCGAGTAGGGTAAGAAATGTTCTTACCCACATCCTGATTTGCAGATTTGGTCTTCCGAGAAACTCCCATGCCATGGCAAGAAATATAAGGTCAGCTATGGTGGCCATCACAGAAGCGGAATTGATTCGAAAACTGGGGAGGGGTATCAAGTTAGAAGACAAGATGCCTGAAATTCTCATCTGCTCATGCAATATCAAGGCAATTACAGGAACAAGGGCTGAGACTCCCGCGATTGTGAAAATGGCAATCCGGGCAGGATACGGACCGTCGAAGACGTACACAACAAAAACACCCAACAACAA
>CAITZA010000246.1 GCA_903896745.1 uncultured Desulfomonile sp.
CTCTAGCGTGCTCGATCTGCCCAGGACAATGCAATACAGGAATTGCGCTTGTGGTAGCACCCTTACCATTCTGTTCACCAAGGATGTCTACCCGATGCTGGACAAATTCTGGGAGATGCTCGGGCTGGAATCAAAATCCTCCGGTCGCCCCCTGGTGGAAGTGGTTTCGGAATTTCGCGAGCAATGCAACCGGTTTATTGGCGACATGGAAAAATAGGTTTTTCATAAAGGGCTGGTAGGCCCCTATCTGTAAGAGGGTTATGAGGTGGCGCTAATGACACGATCTTTTTCCAGGCGGTTGGCCGGCTTATCAATTCTTGTTTTACTCATCCCACTATTTCTGCCTGTTCATGCGTCAGCCTGGTTGAGTTCGCTCGGTAAGACGAGTCCAGGCATATTGTCAAGCTCAAACGGTGGGCTTGTCTTAAATATCGGATATATGGGTGGAAACCGAAGTCTGGCTGCCGGTTACACCGGCCTGGTCCTTCCCGGAGCGTGTGTGTCGTCGTATTTTGTATATGACTTGAAGGGACTGTTGGTGTCCGCTGCAGTACCATTATTTGAAATGAATAAACTCTCCGGAACTATTCGAGGATCCTATCTCTTTTCTACAGATGTTTCCGCCGATCAGGAAATCACATGGCTCTATTTCCCAACCGGAACAAGGACGTGGAATAAGGCAAGAAGCGCTTTCTTCAAATTGGAAGGTGAAGTTGGCTATTCAGTAGATGATTCGTATTCATTTATCGGGGGTGTACGTTGGGAATCGCTTTCCACGAATTTTGGCGATCCTGATCCTTCTTATTATTTTACGATTTCCGCCATGGAATCCGGACTTGGTATAGGGATTTATCAGCCATTCGTGGGGGCAAGTTATCTACAAAGGCTGGGAAATAAACTGCTGTCCGTTAGATTAGCCGGTTTTCCAGTCATGCTGGCTACTCTGGAGCATTTCAATACATGTAATAACAACGGTGAACCATTTGCCCACGTTGGCAGGCAGGATATTCGTAGTGGATATTTTCTGGAGGCTTCCTGTGAAATCCGGGCCACAAGGTTTTCGGGTATTGACATCGGGGCGTTCCTCAATTGGGAGTTGTATAGGGGGACATGTATCATGAACCTAGAAAGAAGAGCCATGGGGCCGCCTGAAACAGTTACTGCAGCGGATGTCAATTTCATTTACAACAGATCAAGTTTTACTATAGGCGCCAATGCCGTCATGCCATTTTCGTTACCATTCTAGTCTGCATTATATCAAGCCTGGTTGTAAAACCATTTCCTCTGGAGGTTGTCAAGTGCCGCACGTGATTGTTAAAATGTATCCTGGCAGAACTGAAGAACAGAAAATTCGACTGGCTGAAGCCATTACCCGGAGCGTTGTATCCATTGCGGTATGTTCCGAAGATGCTGTCTCTGTAAGTATCGAGGAAATTGCGCCCGAAGAATGGCGTGAAAAAGTCGATGAACCCTATGTGTCAAAGAGTAAATCAACTCTATACAAGAAGACCAAAGATATCCAGTCCGTCTGAGAAAAGATCGTCCCAAACAGTCCAGGCTCCGATTATTCTTTCAGTATCGTGTAGCGGTCTAATCTCCAACTGACCCTCAGTTCACGCGTCTTTCCAAAAATAACAAATCCTGGGTTCATTTTAGGATTGTCGTTATCTGCAGTATTTAGTATCAATAAAAAGATTTGGTCCAATCTTATTTAAACTATAAGGAAGTTAGACATGCCACGACTACAAGACATCAACAAGGTTATGATAATCGGCTCTGGCCCTATTGTTATTGGTCAGGCGTGCGAGTTTGACTATTCGGGGACGCAGGCCTGCAAGGCCCTCAGAAATCTGGGCTACAAGATTGTTTTGGTCAATTCGAATCCTGCCACAATAATGACTGATCCCGGCATGTCCGACGTGACATATATCGAACCGCTAAACCTCAAAAATATGACCAGAATTATAGAAAAAGAAAGACCCGACGCCCTGCTTCCAAATCTTGGGGGCCAATCCGGTCTTAATCTGAGTTCTGAATTGGCCAAAGCCGGTGTGCTGGATAAATACGGCGTACGAATCATAGGTGTTCAGGCGGACGCAATAGAGCGTGGTGAAGACAGGATAGCATTCAAGGAAACCATGAACCGCCTTGGTATTGATATGCCAAAGAGCGCCCCTGCATTTACTGTTGAAGAGGCCGAAGCCATAGCGAATGATCTTGGGTACCCTGTGGTCATACGACCGGCTTATACCATGGGCGGCACTGGTGGTGGTCTAGTATATAATGTGGAAGAATTGCGCATTATTGCCAGCCGGGGAATAGCTGCAAGCCTTGTCGGTCAAATCCTGGTCGAGGAATCTGTTCTCGGTTGGGAAGA
>CAITZA010000247.1 GCA_903896745.1 uncultured Desulfomonile sp.
ATCCTGGCTGATGAACCTACCGCGGCGCTGGATAGCATACGTGGTAGGCAGGTCATGGAATTATTTGCGAGAATAGCCCATGAACAAGGCGCCGGCGTTTTAGTAGTGACCCATGATCACAGGTCGCTCGATGTATTTGACCGAATTCTGGAAATGGAAGATGGCGCGTTAAAAGAACAAACAAATTAACTTTGGGCTATTTCCAGAGCTATTGCCAATCTATCAGGCTTTTGTATCATAATGGGAATATTGCATGGTAAAAATACCGCGACCCTGAGTAATTGATCTCAGGGATGTTGAATAACCGAACATGTTGGCCAGGGGTGACACGGCCTTGACTACCGCGGTTTTTCCACGTGGAATAACTTCTTCGAGCCTACCACGTCTCATATTGAGGTCAGCGATAACTTCTCCTACGAACTCATCAGGAACCACTACCTCGATATTCATGAAAGGTTCCAGCAGGGCTGGGGACGCTTTTTGGCAGGCTTCGCTGCATGCCTGGGAAGCCGCAACTTTTACTCCCAACCCGGACATCATGGAACAGTCTGCTCCAAAAGAGTCTAAAGACACCACTATATCAACCACTTCGTTGCCGGCCAGCGCTCCGGCCAATGTGGCCTCTCTGGCCCCGTTTTCCGCATAAGTTATCAGGTCAGGCGGAGCCGCAGCCAATTTTTCGGATACCTTGAAGGTGAATCCTTGTCCTCTTGATCCAGGCTCTACCGACAGGCTGAGTTCGCCGAAATGTCGAACATCATGAATCTCTCTGTCAAATATGACATGAGCCGTTCCTGAAGCAGAAATGGTCTCCTTGTAAACTACCTGGGGTTTGCCTGTCTGGACTTCAACATTGTATTCGCGGCTAAGTCGATCAAGGATTATTTCCAGATGGAGCTCGCCCATGCCTGAGATCAGGAGCTGCCCTGTTTCCTGATTTTCGGAAAATGTGAAAGTGGGGTCTTCCAATGCTATTTTGTCCAGCCCAGCCAATAATTTTTCCTGATCTGCTCTGGTTTTTGGTTCTATTGCAATAGAAATTACAGGAATGTAAGTATCTACAGCCTCCAGAATCAAGGGATTGGAAATAGAAGTAAGTGTATCACCTGTTCTGGTTTCTTTCAGGCCAACCACAAGAGCGATAGATCCAGCAGTAGCAGATTTGATTTTTTCCCTCTTGTTTGCATGCATCTGGAAAAGTCGGGCCACTCGTTCCCTGGTTTTGCGCGAGGCATTGTAAATTTCTGTTTCAGGCAGCAGTTCTCCCGAGTAAATCCGGACATAAACCGCTTTTCGGCCCTGATCCATAACCACTTTAAAAGCCAGCGCGCATAACGGTTCTTTCACCTTGGGTAGACGAGTTTCCTCAACGCCTGTTTCAGGGTTAATTCCTACGATCGGAGGAATATCCAGGGGTGAAGGGAGAAAATTGATTATAGCGTCAATAACGGGTTGGACGCCCATGTTCTTAAGAGCCGTTCCGCATAATACAGGAACTATCCTGTTTGAAATAGTTCCTTTTCTAAGGCCTTCAATAATCTGCTTTTCGTCAAGATCGTCGTTTTCAAGGTAGCATTCCAAAAGTTCTTCATCCTGCTCAGCGGCGCTTTCCAGCATAATTTTTCTTGCTTTGGCGGCTTCTTCAATGAGTTGGTCAGGAATTTCAAGGCTCTCATAGGACGCTCCCTGATTTGCGGCATCCCAAACAAGCGCTTTCATGCGGATAAGATCTATGACACCCCTGCATTCATCAGAAATAATGAAAGGTATTTGTATGGGTGTAGGATTTGCGCCCAGCCGTTCGCGCATCATTGATAAAGCGCGATAAAAGTCGGCGCCGATGCGATCGAGCTTGTTCACAAAAGCGATACGCGGAACTTTGTACCTTTCTGCCTGATGCCAGACCGTTTCTGTTTGAGGCTCTACACCTCCAACAGCGCATATCACAGCCACTACTCCATCAAGCACCCTAAGGGATCGTTCAACTTCGATTGTAAAATCAACATGACCAGGGGTATCAATGAGATGAATTTCATAATTATTCCAATTGAATACAGTGGCGGCTGAGGTAATGGTTATGCCGCGTTCCTGTTCCTGCGGCATAAAATCCATGGTAGCCGATCCGTCATCAACTTCACCTATCTTATGGATTTTCTTGGTGTAAAATAGTATTCTTTCAGTCAGTGTCGTTTTACCGGCGTCTATATGCGCCATGATCCCAATATTTCGTATTCTCGCCAGACTTTGAACCACAATAACTCCCTGTAATGACAAAGCAATAACTTTTTATATAATACAGCGCCCTGTTTTGATCAAAATACCAGTATAGACCGTCAGGAAAACTCCAATAACATAATCCTATCGTTTGAAACAAATCTGTCAAAGTAGAAAATTACCAAATATAGTAATAATTTTCAAAAAAGAATATGACATATTATAAGTTATCCCCGTCATTACTGATGGCATACAGACACTGACGCGGGCAATGTTATTGAAAATAAGGGTGAAAATGCTCTATTTGATAGACGGCAACAACATAATCGGGGGCTTTGGAAGCCTTGATCCGGACCTGCACAAGGCACGCAAACGGCTAATAGGAGAATTAGCTACTTTTATAGCGGCGACTAAACAAAAAGTTCGAGTTGTTTTCGATGGGGCTCAGGATCCTGATTTCCCCGAAGGCGCCCGGATAAAGAGTGTACATGTTTCTTATGCTAAATCCGGTTCAGACGCTGACCATAGAATAAAAGACATTGTGAGACGATCAACAAGTCCCAGAGACATTACAGTAGTATCCTCCGACAGGGAACTGGTAAGTTCTGTGGCGGCCAGGGGAGCAAAAATTGTCAGCTCCCGGGAATTTCGACATGAACTTCATACAGCAAGGGAAAAGCTAAGGCTCGCCGAAAAAATAAACCTCTCCCAGAAAATTGATGTTGACGAGTGGATGGAATTTTTCCTGGAAAAAAAGAAAAAGTCGCTTGGGTCCAAATCTTCCACGAAAGTGAAATGAGACTATCGACAATGTTGAGTGACAAGCATAACAGTTTTCACGTGAAAGACCTCGCAGACCGTTCCATTCCAGACATGAAAGGTTTTCAACTCACGGAAAACTTTTTTGAAGTCGTTTTGGAAGAATGCCCCGAGGCGGTAATGGTTTTTTCCGTTAGAATGGATGTGAGGGCCGGTTTGTCAGGGGGAAGTGTGGACAAATCAAAAAATGCCGTTATTGATGACGAGCATGATTACAAATGTCTATCGACTGATCTGGCCATAGACCTCTCAAGAATTATTCTGGTAAATCAGACGCATGGTTCACGGATTTTTACATTGGGTGAGAATGATTCCCTTCAATCCAGGTGCGACGCCATCATATCGGATAAATCAGGATATTACCCATCGATAAGAACTGCTGACTGTCAGGCCATCCTGATAATAGACCCAGTGCGGAAAGTGTCCGCAGCGGTCCACGCGGGTTGGCGTGGAACGGTAATGAGAATAACCCGAAAGGTTGTTTCAAAACTGATAGATGATCACGGCAGCTCGCCGATCGATCTCATAGTCGCTTTGGGGCCTTCAGTAGGAACGTGCTGCTATGAGGTTGATGAC
>CAITZA010000248.1 GCA_903896745.1 uncultured Desulfomonile sp.
AACCTCAGGGTTGCCGAATTACTGTCATCAAACCCAGGTTATGAAGATTTGAAATCATATTCATTGAAGAATGTAAAACGCTTTGATTACGACACCATAAAATCCATGTACGGGGACGCTTTTCCAGGGTTGGAAAATCTACTGGAGGCAGAGTTCGAGAACCTGCGTCAGGGGCTGACACGTTTTGATGAAATAAAGCTATACGGTTCTTATACACTCTGGGCTCTGTTGTTAATTACCTTTGAAATTGTAATTGGAGGCGGACTCACATTACTTGATCTTTTACTAAACTCTGTAATCGTGCCCTTCATTCCCAAATGGCTTCTGGACCTCAAGATACTGGACATACTGAAGTCAATCGCCAGAAGGGTGGATTTGGAACACAAGGCATGCCTTCAAGGTATTGTAACTAAACAATCTGCGATGTATACGGATTCTTTTGCGTCCATGGCGCCGGACAAGGAAGCTATTGAGGGGATCGAGGAACTTGCTCATCGTATATCGGTTGCAAGAACATAGTTCCCGACTATACCGGACAGCTTCCGGGATCATTCCGGTCAAGCTCGGCAAATGAAACCATTTGTTGAGTGGTGTGTCTTTGGATTCACGGTCATTTTTTAGGAAAAACGAAGACAGTATAATCAGTGACGATGTTGAAAGGGGAATCGAATGGTTCATAGATTGGGGTTCAGGATAATGCTCGGCACATTGCTTGCCGTATCCGCTATATTTGTATTATGGAACGATGTTCTAGCCATGGAGGGAAAATTGAACCGATTTACGCTTTCTAATGGTCTTGAGGTTTATATAAAAGAAGACCATGCGAGAAAGGTGGCAGCCATTCAGTTGTGGGTTATGGTTGGTAGCGCTGATGAGGAGCCTGCAGAAAGGGGAATCAGCCACCTGCTTGAACATATGGCGTTTAAGGGAACCGAGAGGCGAGGGGTTGGGAAGATTGCTGCGGAGGTCGAAGCGTTAGGTGGGGAAATCAACGCTTATACGAGTTGGGATGAAACCGTTTATTATATCACCGCTCCTTCCACAGTTGTGAACCAGGCTCTCGATATATTGACCGACGCAGTTTTTCAGCCAAAGATTGATCAGTCCGAGCTGGAAAAAGAGAAGCAGGTGGTGCTTGAGGAGATACTCGACTCCGAGGAGCGCCCGGAACGCAAGTCTTCAAAGCTACTTATGAAGACAGCTTTCACAAAAAGCCCGTATCAATATCCCATAATAGGTTTCAAAGACACTGTAGAGAAGACATCCAGGGACGACATCTTTTCTTTCCGGAAGAAATGGTACGTCCCTGAAAACATGTTTTTCCTAATAGTTGGTGATGTGGATACGTCGAAAATCATGCCTGAACTCGAGAAACTTACTCAGGGGCTCAAACCTACCGGATTTTTCAGGCCCCCACGAGCTGTCGATCCAGCCCAGAAAGAAATCAGAACAGCGTCTCTACGGGATAACAACGCAAGGGAAACACGGCTTAGCATTGCCTTCCAAATTCCCGCCATCAAGTCCAATGACGTGAATGCTCTGGACTTGGTTGGTGATATTCTTGGCGCACGCGACAGTTCCAGGCTTGTAAAAACAATAAAAAAGGATAAAGCTCTGGTTAACTCCATTTCCGCGTATGCCTTAACACCCAAGGATCCGGGCCTTATGGTCGTCTCCGCCACATTGGACGCAAAAAACATTGAGATAGTGACGCGCTCCATTATGGAGGAAATATCCCGGCTGGCTTCTGAGAATCCTTCCAGGGAAGAACTCGACAGGGCCAAGGTGCATATCGAATCTCAGCATATTTATGCGCGAGAGACCGTTCAGGGGATGTGTCGCAGTATCGGGAGCTTTAAAGCTGACATGGGAGACGCTTATTACTAAGAGAAATACCTCACGCTGATAAGATCAGTAACCCCCGAAGAAATATCTCAGGCTACCAAAAATTACCTTTTTTCTCCTAACGTTACCATTTCCATATTGCTACCCGCAGACAGCCCGAAGGATTTTGACGTGGCCTCACTTGTTCCCGTAGTCCAGTCTTTCGGATCGTTAACCGGCGTGCCATCCGGAGAAAATGGGGTCCAGCATAAAGCTCACGAAACCACGTTATCGAACGGGATAAAAGTTGTTTTACTTCGCGATGACTCCAATCCTGCGGTATCTATAAGAATAGCCCACCAGGGTGGTAAGCGTTACGAGACAAAACAAACAGAGGGCATAATGAATTTCATTGCCCAAATGGCGCCCAAGGGCGCCGGTAACCTGGATGAGGCCCGGATTTTCAATCAGGTTGAGGACATGGGTGGCAGACTTGCGGGATTTTCCGGCTATGATTCGTTCGGGTTGTCGGCCACATTCTTTTCAAGATTCCTGGATGAGGGGCTGGAGTTGTTATCGGTGATTCATAAGGAACCAACCTTCCCGGATGACAAGCTTGAACGGGAAAGGGCCCTAACAATCAATCGGATCAAAACCGAGCCGGACCGTCCCATTCAGTATGCGTTCAGTGAATTGAACAAGGTTCTTTTCCGGAACCACCCGTACGGGTTTAACAAGGAAGGTAGTCTGTCTACCGTAGCAGGATTCAGTTCAGCCAACTTAAGGGATACATACAAACGTTACGCAGTCCCCGGGAATACGGTCATCACTGTTGTAGGAGAAATGGATCCGCAAAAGACCCTCAAGAAGATCACCGAACTTTTTGGGTCTATTCCGGCCAAAAAGTTTGAACCGCCGTCCGTTCCTGCTGAAACGCCACTGAAGGGCGTGAATGAAGAAAAGATCATTATTCCAAGAGCCAAGGCCCACATAGCGATAGGCTTCCCGGCTGTTTCGATTTATGATCCTGACCGTTATGCTCTCGAAGTCTTGAACAACCTCTTGTCCGGCCAGGGCGGGCGTCTGTTCCTGCAGTTGAGAGATCGCGAATCGCTCGCCTATGTTGTGGCTTCCTTTGTGCGGCCCGGCGTTGATCCGGGACTTTTTGGATTCTATATTGCGTGCGAAACAGCAAAAATCGACAAAGCCATTAACGGATTATTCGGTGAAATTGGTAAGGTCAGGGCTGATTCCCTTACGGACAAAGAGGTTAAGGATTCAATCAACAACCTGATTGGTAACCATCTCATCAATCTCCAGAGCTCATGGTCGCGCTCCGAAAATTCGGCGCTGAACACCCTGTATGGGCTTGGTTATGACTATGATTCCGAATACGTCAAAAAAATCGGCCTGGTCACCTTGCAGGATGTAAAGAGGGTAGCGGATAAATACTTAAACCCTGAAAGATGCGCCATTCTGAAAATTTTGCCCGACGGAGAAGACAAAGCCGGCTGATGTGTTATCCGAATTATGTGATCATTTCTTTACCGCTCATGGCGCGACTCTTTTGAAGTCGCGCCATGACATGCCTATCGGAGTTAACCTGATGCATCCATTTTTCCGGAGTAATTATCTTTCGGGGACAGGTAATTGGGGGCCCCGTTGAGCGTGGTCCAAGGCTCAATCAAGGGTATAAAGCCGTCTCAATATGCTCGGCTCGAAAAACTTGTAGCTCGTCGCATTCCCCCGGATAAGGTTATCACCCAGGAATTTGCGCGAACCCTGACTGAGCTATCTTTTGAACTTGGACAGCAGATAGGGGTTCTGGTAGATCGAAAGGGGAAAATTTACAAAACTCTGGTAGGTGACGCCAGATCGATTCTGATTCCAAAGCTTGACGCCTGGCGCGTTGGTTCCGGAAGACTACGCGGCCTCAGATTCCTGCATACTCATTTAAAGAACGAACCACTTAGTCAGGAAGACCTGACAGACCTGTCATTGCTCAGATTCGATCTTGTAGCGGCAATCGGGGTTGACAGCCAGGGGCTTCCCAAGGACGCATATATGGCCCATGTGCTTCCACCTAATCCGGACGGGAAGATTTATGAAACCCTTCCACCTATCGCTCCATCACTGTTGGATCTGGATTTTCTCGGTTTTGTTCGGGCTCTGGAGGATGAAATTGAAAAATCCGTCAAATCGGTACTTCTCGATAAATCCAAAGAGCGAGCATATATAGTTGGGAGAACATTCGGTCGGGATTGGGAAATCGAGGAATCTTTGGATGAGCTTATGGAGCTTGCAAAATCATCCGGACTTCAGGTTGTCGGCACGGCCATTCAAAGACGCGATTCAGTGGACCCTCATTACATGGTCGGGAAGGGAAAACTCAGGGAAATTGTTGTTGATGCGCTCCAGAAGGGCGCCGGGCTGATGATCTTTGACACGGAACTAACTCCGGCCCAGGTGAAATCGATCGCTGATTTTACTGAACTGAAGGTGCTGGATAGATCCCAACTCATACTGGATATTTTCGCTCAGAGGGCAAAATCCCGCGAGGGAAAGTTACAGGTTGAGCTTGCTCAGTTGAAGTATGCCTTACCCGGTCTGAGAGATAAAGACGATGCCTTGTCTCGGCTTACAGGCGGCATTGGCGGCAGAGGCCCCGGTGAAACAAGACTCGAAATCGACAGGCGTAGAATTCGCAGCAGAATCGGATTTCTTGAAAAACAGATCGAAAAAATTTCCCGTAACAGGGCCTTGCGACGTGGCCTCCGAACTAGGAGACACGTGCCGGTCATATCCATTGTGGGCTACACCAACGCCGGTAAATCCACGCTTCTTAACAGGCTGACCAAATCAGACATCCTTGTCGAAGACAAACTGTTCGCAACCCTCGACCCAACGAGTAGAAGACTAAGGTTTCCAAGAGAAACCGAAGTTATAATCACCGACACGGTGGGGTTCATACATGAATTGCCCGAGGAACTCTTCACGGCGTTTTCCGCCACCCTTGATGAACTGCGCGACGCCGATGTGCTGCTCCATGTCATTGATTGCAGCAATCCGGCTTTTGCAAAACAGTTGAAGGCTGTTGAAAACATCCTTGAGAGACTCGAACTGGCCAATATCCCCATGATAAGAGTTTTTAACAAGACTGACCTGGCCGATGATGATATTGTAAAGAATGTATGCTCCTCATATAATGGAATCCCTATTTCGGCGCTGGATTCCAGGACTTTCCCTCCGCTGGTTCATCGGCTGGAAGATGAAGTAATGAGAAGCCTCAGCCAGGACTCTGAATCTCTGGAATTTGGCGATGCTACCCCAAACGAATGTAAGGTAAATTCATGACAGACGGCAAGGAACGTGGAAAACTCCTGTTATCCGTAACACTGATAACACTGATATTCATGACCGGCGCCTATATGGCCATCTCCGGCTATCTTCAGTCGGTGATGGAACATGTTCATTTCATGTTCAGTGGACGGGAGAACCTTAGGCTATACATAGAGAGTTACGGTAAATGGGCGCCGTTGGCTTTTATCCTGACACAGGCATTACAGGTCGTTTTTGCTCCCATACCTGGTGAACTCACAGGGGCCGTTGGTGGTTTTATCTTTGGGGTATGGCAAAACGTAATTTATTCCACCATCGGCCTTACCATTGGTTCGATCCTCGCGTTCCTTGCAGCCCGCATAATTGGACTGCCACTTGTAGAGTTGGTTGTAAGCAAGAAATCGATGGAGCGTTTCGAATTCCTGACTCATCGTAAGGGGATTCTGGTAGCTCTGGCTTTTTTTACCATACCAGGCTTCCCAAAAGATATCCTGTCTTACATTCTCGGTCTTAGTCCCATGAAGTTCTTAACTTTTTTTATTGTTTGCACAATCGGCAGGATACCCGGCACGATAATGCTCAGTTACAGTGGGGCGGCTGTTTATGATGAGAACTGGACTCTATTGATAGCATTGACTGTGATTTGCTCAATAATAATTTCTATTTTTTACTTCAGAAGAGAACAAATCGAGACGTGGCTCAAGAGTAGAAGAGATCAGACCATGTAAACCGTAATCAGTCCCATCGTTTTTATTGCTGACATATGCAAGAATACAGTTGACCGATGGCCTATTTTTGTTTAACAATCAATCGATTAATGAACTCCAGGCCTTTGTAACAAATTACAATTTACGGATAAATTGGTGTTTTTGCAAAAGCCCAATCAGGCGCCTTAACTTTGTCCAATCCGAGGTTCCTCAAGTTTATCGGTCTAATGTCGGAACTCAACAGTTCCTGCACAATCCCTCCTAAAGAATGCAGGGCATGCGGAAAAATGTACTGCGATTTACACCAGTATATATGGGACACAGAGGCTAAAGC
>CAITZA010000249.1 GCA_903896745.1 uncultured Desulfomonile sp.
ATGTAATTTCCCCGACATGTGGCCGAAGCGCAGCAATAATATACTCAAGACCTATTGGAGGAAAGACGGCGAGTCCCAGCGAACCGGCGTGGCTGTCACGAAAATACGGATGTATGCAAATGGCGTGTTTGTAAAGAGTTTCCAATAAATCGGTTCCTTCAATTTAGTCTGCTCACACTGACAGGTTATCGAACAAAAAGCAATGAATCAGGGTATCACGGTTGTAAAAAACCGACCTTCCCTGATGTATATGATTTCCCTATCAATCAGTTCATTCATCACAGAGTTGAATGTTTTTTCATACTCACCCGAGAAATAGAGGTTAACGGTCTCGGGATACCATGGCGTGGTCATCAGATACTTGAAAAATACTTCAACACCTGTCTGTTTTTTCATCATGACGGTATAAACGATAATTTTCTTGATCAAATCTACGCCCATGCTGGCAGGATCTTTCATGAAGCGCAGCAATCTCGCTCTTGCCCTCCGGATTGCCGACGCAAAATCGTGGAATTTGTTTCCGTGTCCAGGATAGACTGTGTCCACTTTCAATTTAGCTATTTTATCGATGGATTCCAGCATGCAGAACAGGGCACGGCTTCCTTCTACACGTGTTGTTATTACCGCCATGTCGTATTCCCAAAGGGTGTCGGATGAAAAAAGGATTCCTTCATCGGGGTTATAAAGCGCTATGCCGTCCGATGCGTGTCCGGGAGTGTAAATGACCTCAAACTGATATGAACCAATGAAAAGCTTGTCGCCATCTTCAAGACCAACAGCGCAGTCGAAGAAATCTGCATCCTGGACATAATATCGCGCCCATGTAGACCAGCTATCGCGCATGTCCATAAAGTATTTGCCAACTTTATGCATTGCGACTTTACATCCGGAAACATTCTGAATAATACGGTTTCCCCCAATGTGGTCACAATGGCTGTGCGTGTTGATTATCAGCCGGGTTTTTGTATAATCAACGCCGGCACTGTTGATCATGGACGCAGTCTGATCGAAATCAGATACGTATCCAGTATCAATTAGCACAGGGGTATCCGATCCGTACACAAAATGGTTGCCATTCAGATATCCCCGCTGAATGAAAAAAAGATCGGCAAGAATTTCAGAAACGGACATGCAGCTTCTCGTGGATGTGTAACTTTAGTTACCTGTTATCGACTGAAGTTCATCCCTGATATCCCTCAACCTGTCGAGGTCTTCCTGGGATAGCGCCGTTTTACGCTCTTCGAGATGTTTCCTGAGACGAATTATTTCCAGTTCCAATTGAGAGGTTAAATCCAGGGTGTCTTTTTTCAGATCGATGGTATCCGTAACTGGGAGCATCTCAGAAACCTGTCTGCCGTGATCCAGGATCAACATCTCCCTGAGACGCGGATTATAAACATCAAGATTGAAACGTTTCCTGATCTTGTTTGAGAGAGCATCGATCGATATTGGTTCACCATGAATTACAAACAGCTTTGGTTTTTGTTTCAGGTCAAAATGGCTTATCCAGTTTAGCAAATCAGCCTGGTCTGCGTGGGCTGAAAAACCGCCGATGGTGAAAACCCGAGCCCGAACAGCGACTTTCTCCCCGAATATCCTGACGGATTTGGCCCCTTCGACAATTTGTCGTCCTGTTGTTCCTTCACCCTGAAAGCCGACTATTACAAGGCTGGCCCCGGGCCTCCAGAGGTTGTGCTTGAGGTGATGTTTTATCCTGCCCGCTGAGCACATACCATTGGCCGATATTATTATGGCTGAACCCTTGTATTCATTAATTTTCATGGATTCAGGAGCGGTAAGCGTGAGCCTCAGATTGGGTATATCGAATGGATCCAGGCCCTTGCCCACCAGCGCCTGAGCGTCTTCATCAAAATACTTCCTGTTCTTTCTGAATATTTCTGTCGCCCGAATTGCCAGCGGGCTATCAAGAAAAACAGGAATCTGGGGGATTTTCCCGGAGCGCGAGAATTCACCCAGAATGTAAAGAATCTCCTGGGTTCTCTCCAGCGCAAAAGCCGGAATGACGACCTTTTCGCCGTTGGAAACAGCGTAATGTATAGCCTCGAGAAATTCGGTCTTGCTATCCTCAAAACTCCTGTGAAGCCTGTTCCCGTAAGTTGATTCTACGAAAAGGTAATCAGCGCTATCAATTTTATAGGGTTCCTTGACTATTAACTGGTCCTGTTTGCCCAAATCGCCTGAAAACACGATTTTGGTTTCGGAAGATCCGTCATTGATCCATATCTCAACAGCGCAGGATCCCAAGACATGGCCCGAATTTCGCAAACGCGCCCGAATGCCGGGTTCAACCTCAATCATTTCATCAAGCTCGACCGGAGCAAAGTATTGCAGGCTCTTTTCCGCATCCTGTTTGTTATAAAGCGGTTGAGTCGCTGTTTTTGCCTGCCGGCGGTTTTTCCTCGTTTGCCACTCGGCTTCCATTTCCTGCACGTGAGCCGAATCCAGTAGCATAACCTTGCAAAGTTCTGCGGTTGGAGGAGAAGTTATGATTCTGCCGTTAAACCCATCCCTGACGAATTTCGGAATCCTGCCGCTGTGATCAATGTGTGAGTGAGTCAGGATGAGGTTGTTGATCTGTTTTGGATCGTAACCCCAGTCAGACCAGTTATGACGTTCAACCTCCCTGTTGCCCTGAAACAAGCCGCAATCAACAACGAACCTTGCGCCTTTAGAGGTTTCAATCAGGTAGTTCGATCCAGTCACAGACCTGGCCGCCCCAAAGCAGGTAACCTTGATCATGTCTCTTCCTTTTTCTCCACGACCAACATTTTTGTAATAATAGTCAAAGTTTTGACGAACCGACAAAGGCCAGATTAAACACCACGGTAATGCAGCCTGTCGATAAGCGGAATGGCCCCGGCTAGTTTCGAAGCTATTTCCTGAACTTTTTTCCTGTGTTTTGGGTCCCGCACCACGCCTTTGAGCACCAGGTCCTTGCCTTCTATAACAACTTCAATAGTGTTGACGAAAAGCAACGGATAGGTTAGCAGCCCAGCCTCTATCCTGGCGGCGGTTGCACGGGTTCTGAGAGAATCTTCAGCCTCTGAATTCTTTTTTTCATTGAGCTGGGTCAGTATCTTGCACGTAGCCTCGATCACTTTTTCGACAGGCTTGTTTTCAGTATCATAAATTTTGTCATAGGCCTTGGGGCTATTCCAGTTTGTCCCAAACATGGCCTTGAAGAATTGACGCCTGTCCTTGTCCGTTTTCTCCGCCAGCCATCTTGCGGTGTCATAGTCCACGGATTCTCGAAGCATTATACGCTCTATTCGTGCATTTATTGGGGCTACCACGCGGATCTTGTAGGCGTAAGGAACGCCAGCCAGGATTATGTTCCCGCCTCTGCCCATGATCACCACGTTATCTTTCAGGGCATGCTCAAGGATTATACTTCTCAGCAGCGCTCCAAATCCACGGAAGGACCAGTCAAACCTCTCCCATACCGAGGGAGCGTGTTCATCCAGCCCCTGAGCCCACTGTTCCCATTGCTTTCCATGAACGCACATCTCCCGAAGTATCTGTTCCTTGTCAATGTATTCATAGTTAAGTTTTTCAGCCACTCCCTGGCCGATTTCCCTGCCACCGCTGCCATATTCCCTGGAAACAGTTAAAATAGACATTTTGCCTCACATAGTTTTTTTGAAAAAATTGCTACGTGTTTTAAACCTTTTCCTTGTTGATCATGTATTTTATCCAGAGTTTTCCAACAACTATCACGAGAACGGCGCTAACCAGTTCTATTGAATACTGGGCGTATTTGCTAAATGAAATAATACCGACTACAGCGGGGTCGGTGATCATCATCTCGGCGCCGACTTTTCCCAGGACTCCCGCTCCTATGTATATAATGACCGGATATTTGTCCATAAGCGTAGACAGGAGGTTACTGGTAAGAACGATTAGCGGGATGCTGAGACCGAGTCCGAATAACAGCAGAAAAACGCTTCCACCAGATGCGCCTCCAACAGCCAGCATGTTGTCAAGGGACATGGTGATGTCGGCCACAACTATAATCTTGATGGCCTGGGCAAGGGTAGTCGCCTTTTTCTCGCCTGTTTCTTCAGGAAGGCCATGTATAAAGAGCTTGACGGCAATCCACAGGATCAAGGCCCCTCCGATCAGTTTCAAAAAGCTGATCTGCAACATCTGGGACACGAAAAACGTGATAAGTACCCTCAATAAGACCGCGGCGCCAGAACCGAAAATAATCCCCATGCGACGCTTTTCTCTGGGCAACGATCTGACGGCCATCGCTATTATAACCGCATTGTCCCCCGCAAGAATCAAATCTATCAGGATTATGCTCAGCAATCGCCCCAGAAAGTCCAGATCCAGCCCAAGCCCACTCAACAAGCTCATGTCCATCTCCAGGCCCCTCTTTGCGTCAATATTAAACCAGACCCGTTACGGGAATGGTCGCAAGTAACCGGAAAAACCAGAACCGCCTTAATGGCGCGATCATCATTTCTCCCCGAGATTGTCTTGATATTTACTTTTCTGGAATGGAATAATCTTAACAGATATTTTAGCCAATCATGGATGACGATTGTTTTAAATATAGAGCGCAGCGCATGAATCCAGAGGGAAAGCCCCTCTGGATCATTCAGACAAAGTTATTTTCTCGAAGCCGCGGCCCGCTTGGAAGCCTTTAGAGGGTTGACCTTCTGTTGTTCTTCGACAGGTTTCTTCTCAAGATGCGTAGCAAAATTGCATGCGCCCCTCGCCCACTTGGCGGCAGGGTTCGGCGCGACTGAGCAGAACACTGCTTCTTCTATCTTCACCGTCCTTGAACACCCCTCGCACTTATCTAGAATCGGCAGGCACTGTCCGCCGTTGAAATTGCATCCTTTGTTGGTCATGAATCCACATTCTGACCCTTTTCTGACCGTCGAGCATTGCATCGTTAATTCCTCCAGCGTTTAAATGCGCTTTAGATTATTCAGTATAAACCATTACAATATAAAAATATTCATGGCTAGTCAATATCCATGTACGGTTTTGTTCCCAAAAAGTATCAAAAATACCGATGACTCCCTGAAATACTGGACGCATTATAAACTGAACGGACTCATAAATCATAGTTTCGCCATTTTCCCCAAAAATGACAAGGGAGGATGTTGTTATTTTTGAAAAAGAAGGCGTTCCGCGCGAACCCGTTTTTTTGAATAAAAAGAAACTATGGGAAGAAGGAACGCCAACTTGAAAAAAATGCTATATCCTTTCGGGATCGACGAGTTCAGTTTTCTTCTCGCTGAAGAATACTATTTCAACCCCTTCGATTTCGGGCATCGGTATCAGGGAGATGCTTGGGGTTGGTGAAGCCAAATCCTCTAGTTATGATCCGATCAGGTGAAACCCCACTATTCCGATTAGCTACCGTTTTTCAACTATATTTTATCACTTGTCTTTTCAAATGTTAACATTTTGTCTTCAATCGGGAGCAAACAGAGCAATCGTTCTGCTCGGATCACATCGTCTCTCCCACCAGTATGAACCCGCTCCAGAAATA
>CAITZA010000250.1 GCA_903896745.1 uncultured Desulfomonile sp.
ACGCTGGTTTGAATTGCCGGTTCTAAATCAGATTTTAACACCGCTACTTCCTCGACATCATGGTTTTGGTTTTCAGTGGCAGGTTTAAGCAAATCATTGTCAGAATTTTTGACTTTAAATTCCATAAAAATCTGTTTTTTCTGAACCGTTTCAAATGGCTTGGAATTTAAGAGAATTTTACCGTCAGGTGTCATTACCTGAATAACGCATTCCGTATTTAGTGGGGCACCAACAGTCTGAAATGCGCCGTTGGAATCGGTGATCGAGGACGACTTGAACTGCTCGCTCCTGCAGGCGCAATTGACTACGAGATCGGGGATCGGGTTAAGATCCTCTTCTGACAACACCTTGCCGTGAATCAGACACCCTTCCGGAATCATATGTATATCCACACCCGTAATCTTGCCGCTTTTCGCAGATAGCGCTACCGGTTGGTCAGCATTCATTACGTAGCCGCGTTTGTAAACGTTAATCGAGCATGCGCCCGACTGGTTGGCCTGAACCCTGAAAGAGCCATTTTCTGAATTTGTTCTACAGGATTGACCTATTTTATTTCCATCCCTGTCCACCAAATATACCACTGCCGTAGCCAGTCCATGGCTTTCCGAATCAAGCACTCTACCTGTCACGACTATCTTTTCTCTCTCACGTCGCTCAATTTCTTCAGGCGATGGCAAATCCACAGCAGATGAAAATTTGAACTCTTTTGTAACTATTGAATTTTCTTTTTCAATGTCACCCTGTTTCAAAGAGTTTGACTTAGGTTTTGATGTGGCGCCAAACTCGGGTATCGGATGATCCTCACCGTCCAGCGGAGTAGGCATGAAATCGGAATGTTTTTCCTGAATGACCTGTGCGGCAGGCCTAACAGACACGATTCCTTCTTGTAACGTCTCCTTGCTCATTCTGTATGATTCAGGCCCCCTGATGGCCCCACGAAAGTTCTTTTGGCGTCCTTTTTGATCAAAACTTTTTATGAATGCTCCCGAATCATCACCTTGTCTGGGTGTGCTCCCCCAAAATTTCAGCCTGGCCAATGATGTCATTCGAAACAATAACTGATTTTGAAATGCAAGGTTAAACATTGACAGGAGAAAAATGAAGAAAAGAACAACATAAATTACTGGAGGAAGGTGGGTAGCTGAATACAACCATCCCGGATCATGATATTCCGGCTGTACAGTCGGAGCGCCCCACAGCAAATTTGGCGGGATCACCGTCGCCAGTAATGCGAGATGAACTGATATGCTGGTAGTTGTATCGATGTTTCGCATCATTTTTAGGGGTTCATTATTTCTTTAATGCGCGTCACATTTTTTTGATCGGTATTGGATGCTAGAGTCCGAATATGATTTGTCTTCTTTTGCTGACAGCCCCAACCATATGGAGTTGGGTAATCAGAGCCGGTTCCCAAACAAATTTTGCACGAGGTCTATCACTGGGCCCCACTAAAGTAAACCAAAAAATGCGCGCTTATGGTAAATCCCTTCGGACAAAAAACCAGTTACTGGGGGCTTGATTTGTAAAAAAGAGCGGCATTCTTTTCCGTTTTCGAGGCGTTATCAACAACTATTTGTTATAGAGGAATAAAAAGGATGGATATTAAATCAACTGGGGTCACCACTGTTGAGCGCGTGTACGACCAAAAAAAGTCCGCACCGGACTCCTGGCTGCCCACACGCCAAATCCCTGCGTCAACGAAATTCTTGAGATTAGTCAGTAACAGGCCCCGTTCAATCCTGCCATAGCAAGCAACCTATGGTTAACTACTCAAACTTTATTTTACCTTTAATCCCGGGGCTTTGCTATCGCCTGAAGCCACAATCAAATTTATCAAATCTGTGACCAGACAGAAAACCATAAGACCACATCCCGCCGATACAGCGAAAACAAAAGGGTAATAGGCCATCTTGGTGGTTTCCGACAATTCACCGGTTAGCCTGAGCGTGTTAGCAAATGATCCCACCTGCCAGCTTGCCAAAGTGAAAAATATTGATCCGGTTAACAAACCTGCAGCATTCACAAATCTTCTCACTGAAGTTGAAAATCTCGACGACAAAATGTCAACCGCTATGTGGCTCTTTTTAACTTGGGCATACCCTAAAGGCAATGAAACTGTTATTGCCCCGAGGAAACCTACCAATTCATATGCTGGCCCCAGAGGTTTGCCAAAGAAACGCATCGCCATGTTTACGACAGAGATAGCCATCATCAAAAATAACGACACGCCACCCAAAATGGCGAACAGCTCCGACAGATTATCGTTAAAACGATTGAGGGTTTTCATTGTCCTTCATTAAACGAGTTTTACAGACCAATCATCAGTTGTCAGCACGATAACAAAATATGATCAATTAAATTGAAAAAACACTCCGTCCTATTTGTTTTTCTCTTTAGAATGTTTTTCTCTGAGCGCTTTCAGTTCCGAAATGAACTCTTTCCCCGGCAAACCGGTTTCTTCGGTTTTTGTAACATAATCATCAGCCAGAGAATTTACCTTTTCCCTGGCCTTATCAATTTCATCCTTGGTTAATGTTATAAACTCTACGTTTTGCGGTTCAAGTTTTGACCATTCAATAGCTTCCCTGGCATGTTTGTCTACATACGCGCCAGTCCAGATAGCCTGCTCCAAACTCATCTCGTCAAACACCTTCTTTACGTCTGCAGGCAGGGATTCCCATTTTGCCTTGTTCATGACTACAGCAAAGGGAACCACCCAGAGATCCCCGTAAGTCACAAATTTACAGTATTCAGCAAATTTTAGATCTTTCAGAACTTCGAGTGAACTCACCAGGCCGTCGATGACACCTTTCTGCAGAGCTTCCGGAACCGCAGACATGGGCATTCCCTCCGGAGCGGCCCCAAGCAACTTCAAAATGTCAACACCCGTGCCTGCCGCACGAAGTTTGACCCCTTGCATATCAGCCATTTTTCGAACCGGCTTCTCCGACATTATGTGGGCCGGCGCGCAGGTAAACATGGTAAGCACCTTTACGTCATCAAAAGACTTGGGCCTGAATTTAACAAATAATTCCCACATCGTTGCGGAAGCCACTTCTCCGCTCTCGAACATAAATGGCAAATCCATGGCCTCAAAAAGCTTCCATCTTCCAGGTTGATAGGCAGTCGCCAGGCACCCGATATCCGCAACACCCTTGACCACACCGTCGTACATGTTCTTGGCCCCTAACAGTGTGCCACCCGGAAACGTCTTTATATTTACTTTTCCATCTGTCCTTTTCCGAACTTCTTCAGCCCACCTCTCCATTTGAACACATGGAAATGTCGTGGCCGGTGGAAAATTGGCATAGGTTAACTGAATGCCCTGCGCTGAGGACTCACCAGTAATAATCGCCACTAGAAACAGGATAGCGAATAACAGGCTAACGCTTTTTGAAAAAGTTGACATAGGCCTCATTAAATGTCCTCCTGCACGGTCCAAAAATCGGATCAAATCAATGACATCTTAACACAGTTTTCATGAACAAATCGATGGAGATGCGATTTTGAGCTTAACAGGAATTTGGTTTATTGAAAACCCTTCTTTAAAATTCATCAAGCCCTACGATCCATAAATGGGCAATGCTTTCAAACAAGTGATGCCTTGCGCCTTGGCAGCAACAAGACCCCTACCAAAACAAGGTGATTTATCTTGCAACAACGCGTTTATAATAATGCTGTTTATAGGAAATTATACTAGCAATTCGGTATAATTACTTTTTTTCTTGCATTCTGTTTTGGATATGATATTTAGGGAACCGCGTAAGGGGGCCTGGGCCTTCCTAAACTGGCGCCACAGGAGTGCATCGATGAAAAAAGTTTCTTTTTTAGCTTTGGCTTTGACCGTATCAATGGCGGCCTTGGTCTTGAACGTCAACGCAGAGGATTTGGCCAGCCAAATTTCTGCTCTTCAACTCAAGGCGGAGAGAGTCGAAAGCCAGATCAATCAGGCGCGTCAACAAACTGACTCACAGGTTGACCAACAGGTAAAAGCGTTGATTAGCCAGATCGACAATCTCGTCAAACAGAGAGTCCAGCTCGACTCACAAATTGCAAAACTGGAAGTTCAGGCCGACGAAATCAAGAACAGCTCCAAAGCTAACCTGTCCAAGCAGATTCGCGGTTACGACCAGGAACTGATTAGCCTGAAACAGCAGATATCCTCCCTGAACGCCAAGAAATGGGCTGAAGAAGCCCAGAAGCTCAAAGAACAGGAATCACAGCAAAACAAATAATTTTCAGGACTTGTTTCCAAAACTTATTGTGGCGCGCCCGGTCAGCCTGCCGGGTAGCGCCCGAAATCCTGCGCACCCAAACGATTTATCGTGTTGTATACGGTAGCAACGTCAATGATTTATCGGCAGACAATCATTTGCGCCATCTATAGAATTTACCAAGAAAAAACATAATGCACTTTATTGTATTTTTTGCAAAACACACTAATTTTGTTTGACTTTTATCCACTAATATTATATTCTCACACAGGTCTTCGTTCATTCTGAGTTTTGGAGCTGAGATGAGGCTTCGCAACATCCTAATTCTTCTGTTTGCAATGGTTTTCCTCCCGTCATGCGCTTCCAAACAGGGACTCATCAAGAGCGTCGCTTCAAAATCGTCTACAGAAACCAAGACTGATGCCAAGACTGAAAAACCAGCTGATAACGATGATGAAGATGGAGCATTTCATATCGTTGGGGCCGGCGAGACTCTCAAGCAAATTTGCGAAGTCTATGGTCTGGACACTAAGTCAGTGGCAAAGATCAATAAACTGGAGGACGGAGTCAGGCTTGCCTCAGGTCAGACCATATTTTTGCCAGCTTCAGCTCTTCTGGATGATTGGGACGAAAAGGCCGGCTCACATCAAAGATCAGCTTCAAATTCAGAGACGGGGCGCGACAAGACCCTGGCTACCCTAATAAGAGGGGCTAAACACGGTTCCGTTCCTGATCTCAGGTTTCCGGTTCCTGGAGGTGTATTGACTTCCCCGTTTGGTTTTAGGTGGGGAACCTTCCATACCGGATTGGACATTGCCGCGCCTGTTGGCCAGCCGGTCCTGGCCTGCGCTGATGGCAAAGTAATCTTTACGGGGACTCGCAAGCGATTTCGGCGTTACGGAAACACAGTGATGATAGATCATGGAAAAAGTGTATACACGTATTACGCTCATTTATCCGAAATTAATGTAAAAAAGGGGCAATCCGTAAAGAAGGGGCAAAAAATTGCCCTGGTTGGCAACACCGGTAGATCAACAGGCCCTCACCTCCATCTGGAAGTTCGCCTCAACAATCAATTGTACAATCCTTTGGCCTACATTCCGGGGAAAGAACTGACCGGGACTCGGCTCGCACGCAGATTTTCCGAATCTCCCATGGGACCGGTGCTAGCCAAGTGGCGCGTTCCAGACCTCGTGACAGTAAATCACTGAAAACCCCCTGGAAGATATGGATGGGGGCGCCGAAGTTGTTCCAGCCTGATCAGGTAGATTCAGCCAAAGGGCAGGCGCCTGAAAACAGATGCGGGATCATTGGCTGAAAACAAAGCTTTTTTACAAGCTGTAAAAATCTTTGACACTTGTTCGATATCATGCCGGCATGGTACTTGGACTTAAATTGTGATTAAAGACCGGGCATGGTTTTGAATTACCTCGGCATACCTTTTGGCACACAAATTGCCACGTTGTTTTGGGGCATGATGTCTTTCCCGGTTCAATAATCAACTAATTCACAGGTTTATTGCTGGAGAGAAACAACTCGGTCGAGCGCTAGTTTTGTATTGACATAACTTATTTAAAACTGTAGCATTATATGTCTTTTTTGTATTATGTCACAATACTCAAGAGTCTATCCCAAACACCAATCTTAAGCGTGTTCCTCTAAGGCGAAGCCATTAGAAGGGGCCTATGATGTAAGCAAGGCAAACAGTTCAAGGAGGTCAAAACATGTCGAAGAGTAAACTAGTCAAACCCCACGGTGGAGGGGAACTTAAACCATTACTATTAACAGGAGCAGCATTAGTAGAAGAGAAGAAGATAGCGGAGTCATTACCTAAAATTTTTATCTCATCCCGTGAAACTGGTGACCTTCTGATGATGGGTTGTGGCGCTTTTACTCCTCTCGAGGGTTTTATGGGTTATGCCGACTGGAAGGGAGTTTGCGCCGAGTTCAAGATGGCCAACGGATTGTTCTGGCCCATTCCTATCACAGTATCCACAGACGATGAAAAGGTTAAAGAGGGCGACAAAATAGCTCTTGTTGACACTGAATCCAATGAGATAGTCGCAACAATGACCGTCACGGAAAAATATCAGATCGACAAGAACTTCGAATGCAAGCAGGTTTTCACAACCGATGATATGGAACATCCTGGTGTCCAGAAAGTCATGGCCCAGGGCAAATACAACCTCGCCGGACCAGTCAAGGTTCTTACCGAGGGCGGATTCCCCGAACAATACGGTGAGCTCTATGCAACGCCCGCCGAAACAAGAGAAATCTTTGAGACCAAGGGATGGAAGAGAATCGCAGCTCTGCAGCTTCGTAACCCGATGCATCGCTCGCATGAATTCCTCGCCAAAATCGCTGTCGAGGTTATGGACGGCGTAATCATTCATCAGTTGCTTGGCAAACTTAAATCCGGTGACATTCCTGCCGATGTCAGAGTCGACGCCATTAACGCTCTTGTCGATAATTACTTTGTGAAAGACACCGTCGTTACAAAAGGCTATCCTATGGAAATGCGTTATGCAGGCCCACGTGAAGCCCTTCTACACGGCGTGTTCCGCCAGAACTACGGTTGCTCGCACTTGATCGTTGGACGTGACCACGCTGGTGTTGGCGATTATTACGGACCATTCGACGCTCAGACGATTTTCGACAAAATCCCCGAGGGATCACTCGAACTTCTGCCTCTCAACATCGACTGGACATTCCATTGCTACAAATGTGGCGGCATGGCTTCAATGAGAACATGCCCTCACGGTAAAGCCGACCGTCTACTCCTTTCGGGAACACTGGTTCGCAAGACACTCTCCGAAGGCGGTGAACTGCCTCCTGAATTCTCCAGGCCAGAAGTAGTCAAGATTCTGCAGGACTACTATCAGGGCCTCGAGAACAAGGTAGAAATCAAGTTGCATGGCGCCGCTACCGGTGATGTGAAGAAATAACCCCTAAGGTTGTTTTCAATCTGCCTGTTATAAACACCCGATCACTGACTGGAACTCATTCGGTGATCGGGTTTTTTTTCGCGATTATACAGCCCGAAATGTGTTACCGGAACTGTGAGCTTGACGTATGCAATACTTCAGGCTTATGATGATTCGGTTAATATGTCTGAATGAAAAATATTGGTTGATATAGAGCTTTGGAGGCCTTACTTTTTCAGACAAAGGGCTTGTAGAAGGACTTCTGCATGATTATTTGCTTTGGATATGTGTCCAGGCGCAATTAGATCAACCATAGGGTAAAATTGGAATTTGAATCCGATGAGAGACCTCTTCGAAAAATGTTACGCGTTTAACCGTGACCAGGAAGCAATTGAATTGGGTTTTTACCCATATTTCAAGGCTATTCAGGATTTAAAAGGGACTCATGTAACCGTTAACGGTAAAGACCTCATTATGGTGGGTTCCAATAATTATTTGGGCCTAACCACACACCCAAGGGTAAAGCAGGCTGCGCTGGACGCTCTTGTGAAATTTGGTACGAGTTGCTCCGGTTCCCGTTTCCTGAATGGCACGCTCGAACTTCATGAAAGGTTGGAGAGCACTCTCGCCGATTTCATGGGTAAACAATCGGCCCAGGTTTTTTCAACCGGGTTTCAGACTAACCAAGGCGTGATCGCTCCCCTAATTTCCAGAACAGACACAATAATTATCGATAGACTTGTCCACGCGAGCATCCTTGAAGGCGTGCGATTGGCATTCGGTAAAGTAAGACGTTTTCGTCATAATGACGTTGAGTCGCTACGCAAAAATCTCGAAGCCTCTTCAGACTCGAGCGGGATTTTGGTTATAGTTGACGGCGTTTACAGCATGGAGGGTGATTTGGCCACCCTTCCGGAAATAGTAGCTGTTTCTAAAGAATTTGGCGCCCGTATTATGGTAGACGACGCGCACGGCATCGGCGTGTTGGGACCGAATGGCGCTGGAGTTTTGGAGCATTTCGGCTTAACTGACCAGGTTGATCTGGTCATGGGAACTTTTAGCAAGTCATTAGCCTCACTGGGTGGTTTTATTGCCGGGGATACCAAGGTTATAAATTATATCAAGCATCATTCACGCGCTCTCATTTTCTCGGCTGCCATGCCCCCATCCGCTGTAGCTGCGGTACAGGCCGCCGTCGAGGTCATTCAGACTGAACCCGAAATACGCAAAAACCTTTGGCGCAACACAAAATTTCTTATGGACGAAATAGTTGGGTTAGGGTTTGAAACTGGTCCTACCCAAACACCCATAGTTCCCATGATAGTTGGGGATGATGCAAGAACCGCCTTGTTCTGGAAGCTGCTGTTTGACGAGGGATTGTTTACCAACTGTGTCATTTCACCCGGTGTTCCGCCGGGATCTCAGCGCATCAGAATGTGCCTCATGGCTACTCATACAATTGAGGACCTTGAAAAAGTTGTAGAGATTTGTGGTAGGATAGGCAAACAGATAGGAATTATATCTTGAGCATGGGAGTAAATATGTCTACTTTTAAGCCGGCAAACAGGAAGAGACTTGGATTTGTCTTATTGGCCGGTCTTGGATGCCTGGCGCTGCTCGGCGTTACAATGGTTTTCCAAATTGTGACCGACAACCCGGTATCTGCAATTGCCACCAGCGACGCTCCGTCAGCAAGCGCCTCAAAAAGCTCGTCTAATTTGACTATGGCATCTTCTGAGCCGGTGGAAGACAGGCTCAACAAGATCGAGCAAACGCTTCAATCTATCAGGACCACTGGCGAAAAAGCCGAGGACAGAAGCTATTTCAACAAGATGATGAGCTTTGAAGTTATTCGTTACCTTAGGTTAATGGTCATAATGCTGGTTGTGATTGCTGTTGTGTTTCCCCTTGCAATCTGGATACTGGGCCGGAAGAAAATGCTTAATTTCTCGGGGTCATCCGCAGAATTGGCAGAAACCCTTGTGCAGGTCGAAGAGCGTCAGGCGAAATTAGCTTATATTCTCAAAGAGATACAGAGCGAAATAGATTACCTGCACACAATGTCCACTCCGGACCTTAAAAATCTGATAAATCAGGCTGAGAATTATCTCAAACTGAGCCAGCAGGGTTTGGACAAAACCTCAAAACCCAAAACCTGACCCCACTAACTTCGCAACACATTATCAGTCAGGAGATTGTGTTGATCAGAGCGGTTCTTCGACCGCTCTGAATATTTTGATATCAATTCTCGGAAAATGTTTTGGCATATGACAAATTCGTTTGATCATCTGGTTGCGTCATCCAAGGTATTTACCAGATTTTTTGCAGCGTCCGACAGCACCCCCTTGTTCTCATAGAGAGCATCCTGAACGGATATTTCCTTGCCATGATAAACCTGATTCGATCTGCTGTCCGGCTCAAGTATGGATCCTGAAACCGCCAGTCCCATGAACAATCCCTTCGACCTCGAATAGGATAGGATTCCTGACTCCATGGTCCAGTTTGTATCCGCTCCGGCTTCCCTGCCAACAGGACCGGCGGAAACAGACGCGTCCATTCCCAAAATGAGCTTTTCCTCTAGTAGCTTTTGAATAGTTTTTTCACTCATCATCAATAAAATCAGGTCGATCGATTGAGCCCCCATTTGCAAGCCGAGGCTACCTTGCCTGATGGTGAAAAACACCGGATAGCTCCACGCTCCGGTGTTTTCGTCACGTCGCATTACGATTCCAGATCCAAAACTTACCCCAATGAAAGCCCCCACATTTAATACTCCGGGAAATATTGCCAGGCCCCGGCATCGTTGGAGGAGGTCTTTTGGTATTCTACTATCCGGCATTTCCAGTGATTGTTTTAGCGATGTTTCGCATGCGGCTATTCGCGCGTCGAACTGTTCAAATTCCGAGCCATGGCAACACGTCACACCCAGCAGGCAACCTAGCGTGAGCGCCATGGCCAATGACTTAAACATGCCATTCATCGTAATCAAGGCCATTTCCTCTAAAACATGGAACACTTTTGGTTCTAGTGCTTGAATGCGCGTTGGTTGGTAAACATCATTGACACTTTAGGATCGGCCTCGTTGCAAGCCTCTATTGATTCAAAGTCTCTGTCAGAACCTCCTGGATGGACTATAGCGCTAACCCCCATACTGATGCCCACATCTACGCCATCGCGGAAGGGAAAGAAAGCGTCAGATACCATGATGGCGCCGTCCAGGCCACCCTTGAGAGCCTCTACCTCAGCGTCCAGCTTCTCACGGGTTGCAGAATCAGTCATTTCACTGAACGGTTTGCCGTATCGTTCGAAGCACAATCGGTCTCTCAATTTTACTTTGGCCTTAATTACAGCCAGTTCAGCCACTCCTACCCGATCCTGTTCACCAGTCCCAATGCCTACAGTGCATCCGTCCTTCACATATATGACTGAATTCGACGTTACCCCCTGCTCCACGGACCATCCGAAAATCATGTCATCCAACTCACGTTCGGTTGGCTGACGCTCGATGTAATACTCCCTGCCATTGTGAGTCGCCCTTGCAGGTATGAGGTCTTCAGGAAACCGAACATTATTGATCGGAGATTGCTGGACAATGATTCCCCCATCGTTGAGAGACTTGAAATCGACAAACCGCACATTACAAAAATTCTCCAGGTCATCCATGCGCGGAATGAGCAAAATCCGCAAATTCTTCCTGCTTTTGAGAATATTGATGGCCCCCTCCTCAAAATCCGGAGCGGCCACTACTTCAAGGTAATTTCCAGAAATTAATTCAGCGGTTTGCTTGTCTATTGGCCGATTAAGAACAGCGGCCCCTCCGAAAGCGGCTATTCTATCAGCCATGTTCGCTCTGTGATAGGCGGCGGCCAGTGACGAATCAACACAAACACCCGAAGGGTTGTTATGTTTCATGATAGCGCAAGCCGGTTTGTTCATCATGAACTTTAGTATGTTCAGAGCATTGTCCACATCTGTGAGGTTGGTCTTGCCAGGATGTTTTCCTGCCTGTATCATCTCTGTTTCCGTAAATGCGCTTACCATACCATTCATGGGTTCGATAAACCTGCAACCACCAAGCTCAAGGGCGCCGGAAACCAGCTCATACATCGCGGCTTCCTGACCCGGATTCTCTCCGTAACGAAGTCCCTTTTCAATGAGTTCACCGTTGGGATCCGGAATTTTCCATGTCTTTTTTCTATACGTCAGAGTTTGGGAACCAAATGTGATCTTCATTTCATCCGGAAAATGATCGTCCATGATAGTTTTGTATTTAATCTTGAAATTGTCCAATTGATTCCCTCCTGTTTAATGCATGAATCTGGTCGATATATAGGGTTTTGCTTACAATCATGATAGCAGCGGAATAACAAATAAATGACTTACGCTCAAAACCCGCGCTGCTTATTCAAGTCAGTATATTAACACGACACAGATCTTGTCAAAATCTATATTTTTCGGAAGAAAATTGCGCCGATCGAAATATGCGCGTTCTATAAAATGAGCGCTGATTGAATGCAAAGCTATATTGTCATTCCCGCAAACGCGGGAATACAGAAATACCGAAAGCCGATCGAGTCCGCATGACAAGACAAGACCCGACCCTGATTTCTCAGGGCCATTGCGATCTCGTCGTCAACCGGTCAAGCAAAGTTGAACTATCTCTAGTTTCGGTCTCATTCCGGCGCCACTTTTCAGGACCGCAATGTGTCAGTCGGGCTAAACTTCAGCCGGAACCAGTTCAAGATCGTATTAACCTATTGAACCAAATAGGCTATAATAGCTCTGCCGCCAGATAAATGGGCGGCCCAGTATGACTTGGCGACATTCATGGAGAGAATATTTTGAAAGATACAGGCTCGCTAATCACATGGATAGCTATTTTTGTGGCGGGTTTCCTTACAGGTGTCGGTTTTTCGGCCTGGAAGCTCGATTCAACCGGCGCCCCTCCTGCCAAACAGCAAATGTCAGCTCAAACTCCAACGGACCAGCTTGCTGAACTGAAGAACAGAATCTCCGGCCTTGAGAAAATGCTACTGTCACAGCCCGATAATGTTGAAGCGACTGTGCAGTTGGCTAATGACTATTTTGATCTGGGAAATTACGATAAGGCAGTAGAACTTTATCAGAAAGCCATCACCCTGGACCCAAATAACACTGACGCCAT
>CAITZA010000251.1 GCA_903896745.1 uncultured Desulfomonile sp.
TCTGACGACAGTATCGAATTGAATATGGCGCTTTTCCCCGCGCCCGTCCCACCGAGAATGCACCATACTGGGGGAAGGTTCCGTCCTATTCCGGTTTTCCAGTCAAATACCCGTACCAAAAAAGTTGTCTGTTCAATTTGGTCTTTTATTGCGGAATAGCTGCCAAGGCCTTTGTCAATGTGTAATCGGTCTATTTGGGTTATACCTGGCAAATGTCCAGACCTGTCGTTTGATACAAATCATTGATAGAGCCCGAGTCGCTAGAATGTGACATATACAAAATAAATCGCTCCTGATCAATTTTCCGAAGACTCGATAACCCGCCTGACAGCAGGGGGTATGAAAACCCCTTCCAGGTTGAAGCGTCTCAACGACCGGGCCAGGATTCTGATTTTGCGTTGTCGGGAATCCCTCTTGTTTAGGAAAATAATACTCAAGCCCCCAACTTTGCAATATCCTCCTCCGGAATTATATCCTGCAGAACCAAGGTTTTCTTCGCGTAATGTCACTCCAAGTCGCGATACTAATTCCTCGAGATGCTCCAACAGAGTGTTATCATTCATGACAACCTATCTCCCGGCAAAGCTGTGCTGAACAATCGCATAATTGGTATGACCGTTAATGTCAAGCTAAACCAGGTAACGGAAAGACTAATTCCGGAATCTCAAGGCTTCGGAAATCTCCCTGGAAAGACTACTGACCGAGTTGATTGCCTCAACATCCGATTGGGACTCGATGCATCGTTTGACCAAAGCGCTTCCAACTATTACTCCATCGGCATATTTCGCCAGTTCAGAGGCCTGTGAAGGCGTTGAGACGCCAAATCCGACCGACACCGGCAAATTCGTCATGCCCTTAACGTTGGTGATCTGAAATTCGAGCCTGCTGCTGACGTTAAGACTTGATCCGGTGACGCCAGTCATAGACACCAGATAGAGAAAACCTCTGGAAAACGACGCGATTTTCATTATGCGTTCAGCCGGAGTTATAGGGGCAACCATGAAGATTGTGTCAATACCGTGGTTCTCTGCGTGTATTCTCCACTTGTCAGATTCTTCGGGAGTCAAATCCGGGACTATCGCGCCGGAAACTCCAGCCTCGCTCAATGCCGCAGCGAACTCTTCCGGTCCTCTCCGCATTATAGGGTTCCAGTACGACATCACTACCAGTGGGGCTCTTATTTCATGCTTGATTTCTCGGAGCGTATCCAAGATGGATTGCGGGGTTACACCCGCATCGAGGGCCAGTTTGCTCGAATGTTGAATAATCGGCCCGTCAGCCAGGGGGTCTGAAAAGGGTATTCCAACCTCAATGATATCAGCACCCGAGGTGTCAAGCGCCCTGAGTAACCCGATGAAAGTCTCTGTATTGGGGAATCCGCCGGTTATGAACGGAATGAAGGCGCATCTCTTTTCCTGTTTGGTCCTTTTGAAGACCTGCTCTATTTTTGAACTCATTTCTGAGACTCCAGATACGCGGCCACGTGTTCAACATCCTTGTCGCCGCGACCGGAAAGACAGACTAGAACGATTTTGTCCCGGGTTAACTCGGGGGCCAGTTTGTCCAGATAGGCAATGGCATGGGCGCTCTCTAGCGCCGGAATAATCCCTTCGATACGCGCCAGGCCTAGAAATGCCTCTACTGCGCTCTGATCCGTTACAGAATCATATTTCACCCGATTGAAATCCTTCAGAAGGCAGTGCTCAGGCCCAACTCCAGGATAATCAAGACCAGCGGCCAGCGAATGAGCTTCAACTATCTGGCCGAATTCGTCCTGCAACAGGTACATTTCGGCGCCGTGCAAAACCCCGTGGCTGCCAGCGCACAAACTTGCTGAGTGTTTGCCGGTGTCCAGTCCCAGTCCCGCGGCCTCAACACCGATCAGATCAACCGGATCATCGAGAAAGGCATGGAACATCCCCATGGCGTTACTGCCCGCTCCTACGCACGCGACTATAATATCCGGCAAACGCCCCGTCCTGTCTAGAATCTGACGCCTGGCCTCGATGCCAATTACAGACTGGAAATCCCTCACAATCATGGGGTAGGGGTGTGGCCCTATAACCGAGCCTATTATGTAGTGGGTATTTGCAACATTCGTAACCCAGTCACGGATAGCAGCGTTTACAGCATCCTTGAGCGACTTGCTACCCGATTCCACGGGAATCACCTCGGCGCCGAGCATTTTCATTCGAAGCACGTTCAATCGCTGTCTTTCAATATCCAGACTCCCCATATAGACAACGCATTCTATTCCTAATAGCGCAGCGGCAGTAGCTGTCGCTACCCCATGTTGCCCAGCGCCAGTCTCAGCGATTATACGCCGCTTGCCCATCCATTGCGCCAAAAGCGCCTGCCCAAGAGAGTTGTTGATTTTGTGCGCTCCGGTATGTGTGAGGTCTTCGCGCTTCAGAAAAATGCGCGCCTTGCCATGAATTTTCGCCAAACGCTCGGCCTCATATAACGGGGTTTCTCTGCCCGCATAGTCTCTAAGCAGTAGGTCAAGACGATTTCTGAAAGATTCCTGCCCGATGGCGCAGTAATAAGCCTGAGTCAGCTCTTCGAGGGCGGGCGTCAGTGTTTCGGGGACGAATCTTCCACCGAATCTTCCAAAATGGCCTGTAGCGTCAGGCGCTGTATTCCACGGATTTTGCCCTGTTGATAAAGGCTCTAACCTTGACATTGTCTTTCCTTCCAGGTTCTTTTTCTACTCCACTTGATACATCTACGGCATACGGTCTAACGGTATTGATGGCATCGACGACATTTTCGGGATTTAACCCACCTGCAAGAATGATTGGTCGGGCACGAGCTATTTCGATGGCTAACTGCCAGTCAAAGACTTTTCCCGTGCCACCCTTTTCAGACCCGTGCGCGGTATCCAGCAAAATGTAGTTGTAGCGGAAATTAGTAGCGAGTGGCGTGTTGTTGGACGTCACATGTATTGCCTTGATGGCCTCTGTTCCGAAAAATGCCGAAAAATCTTCAGATTCATCTCCGCTTAACTGTATGAGATCTATTCCTGCCTCATCCTGAATTTTTTGGATATTGGTAAGCGATTCATTAACAAAGACTCCAACAGTTTTTATGAAAGGGGGGAGTTCCCTGACAATAAGACGGGCAGTATTGACAGTGACCTGTCTTTTACTTGGGGCAAAGACCAGACCTATTGCGTCAGCTCCGGCTTGAGCCGCGTATAGGGCGTCATGCACGTTTGTTATTCCGCAAATCTTGACTCGAACCATGGCTAACCTCAATGTCCTGTCAATTCTCTAAGGGTTTGCGCAGGATTTTCCGACTTCATTATCGAAGTCCCAACTAGAAAACCGTTGACCCCGGCCTTTTGCAGCCTGATCGCATCCGACTTGTTTCTGATACCGCTTTCCGAAATAACGCACACCTCGTCCGGGATGAGGCCCCGAAGTTTTTCGCTTGTCGTCAGATCCACCTTGAGAGTGTTCAAACAGCGATTGTTAATACCTATAATGGACGGGTCCAACGCCAGAGCCCTTTCTATTTCACCGACCGTATGGGTTTCAACAAGCACGGACATCCCAAGCCCTGACGCTATTTGGTAAAAGTCACGCAACTCACTATCATCCAGAGCGGCTACTATCAGCAAAATTGCGTCAGCTCCGCAGACGCGCGATTCAAATATCTGATTGTGATGAATGATAAAGTCTTTTCGAAGCAATGGAATCCCGACACTACGCCGAACATCGATCAGGTCATCAATCGATCCACTGAAATATTTCCCGTCCGTAAGGACTGAAATGGCCGCTGCGCCGCAATCCTCATAAAGTCTTGACATTGCCCCGGCGTCCACATCAGAGCTTATGGCGCCCATTGACGGGGAAGCCTTTTTTATCTCCGCGATAACGGAAAACCTGCCCATAGGGGCGCAAACAGCCTCGAGAAAATCCATGGGCCTGGGCATCCGATCAATGGTTCTCTTAAATTCATCGACTTTCAGGGACGAAAGTTGTTTTACTTCAGAGCTTTTGTTAGCAATGATCCCGGAAAGCAGGCCATCTTTACTTGTATTCAAGTTATACGCCTCCCATTTTCAGATTGGAGGAGAATTCGACAAGACCGTTCAACTTTGCCAGAGCCCGCCCGGAATCGATGGACTCGGAGGCCCTCAAAAGCCCTTCATGAAAATCTGAGGCCAACCCAACCGCCACAAGAGCCGCAGCCGCGTTGAATACCGTAATGTCTCTATGGGAACCCGCTTCGCCATTCAGTACCGATCTGGTGAGTTTCGCGTTCGTTTTTGGGTCCCCACCGGATAATGATGATGGGTCATTCGATCCAAGCCCCAAGTCAGATGGGGTGAGGTATTCCAGAGTGACGTTTCCATCCTTTACGCGGGCAGTCAAAGTGGGTCCGCTCAGGCTGATCTCGTCCAGACCGCCGTGGCCATGGACAACAAAAGCGCTTTTCACACCCAGGTTGGCAAGAACGTGACCCATTGGTTCCACGAGGTCTGGCGAATAAACGCCCATCACCTGGATTCGGGCCCCAGCGGGGTTAGTCAAAGGACCTAGGAGATTGAAGATAGTTCGTAATCCGATCTCCCTGCGCGGCATTATAGCGTGCTTCATTGCCCCGTGAAGCGCCGGGGCGTATAAAAAACCGAGGCCAACCCTGTCGATGCACATTCCTACCTGCTCAGGAGTCAAATCCAGAGGCACGCCGAGTTCTTCCATGAGGTCGGCGCTGCCACATTTGCTGGAAACTGACCGGTTACCGTGTTTGGCAACCTTGGCTCCTGCGCCGGCCACTACAAAGGCCGCTGTGGTAGACACATTGAATGTATTGGCGCAGTCGCCGCCCGTGCCGCAGGTGTCAACAAGCGGCTCTCGGATTGTGTCCGGAAGAGGAATGCGGGTGCTTTTCGAACGCATCACA
>CAITZA010000252.1 GCA_903896745.1 uncultured Desulfomonile sp.
GAACAGGAACTCAGATCCACAAAAGAGTATTTGCAGACAACCATCGAAGAACTTGAAACATCAAATGAGGAACTAAAATCCACTAACGAGGAATTACAATCATCCAACGAAGAACTCCAGAGCACCAACGAAGAACTCGAGACATCAAAAGAGGAACTTCAGTCCGTTAACGAAGAACTAACTACTGTTAATACGGAGTTACAACAAAAGATAGACGAATTGTCCAAGACCAGCAGCGATCTGAACAACCTTCTGGCCAGTACTCAGATTGGAACCATTTTCCTTGATACCAACCTGAACATCCAGCGATTTACCCCGGCTGTCACAAAATTCGTCAACCTCATTCAATCCGATGTTGGTCGTCCTCTGGCACATATCGTCTCAAACCTAAGATATGAACATCTCGTGAATGACGCTCATGAGGTTCTTAAGGACCTTATGCCCAGACAGCATGATGTCCAGACAAAGGAAGGCAGATGGTACACCATGCGAATTCTGCCATACAGGACCATTGAAAACGTTATCGACGGAGTGGTAATAACGTTTTTTGAAATCACTGAGCTTAAGAAGGCGCAACAGGATTCTGAAAGAGCCTTCAGGAGCGCCGAGTTTACTCGAAAGAGCTATCGAAGTATTCTCGATCTGGTAAAAAGTTTGATCGTATGCATGGACAGAGATGGCAAAATTACCTTCATAAATGATTTTGGGCTCAAATTTTTCGGATTCAAAGACAAGGATATAATTGGCAAGCCAATAATAGGGAACATCATACCGGAACAAGAATTTCCCGACGGCGATGTTCAGTCGGTCTTTTCGGAGATAGCCAAGAACTTGGGACAGCCCTTAAAAACCCAGTATGAGGTTACACGCGGTGATGGCGCCCGCGTGAGTCTAGCATGGATCAACACTGCCATCCTGGATGATGATGAAACCATTTCAGGAGTGATGGGAATAGGAGACCAAGTAGAGGGCTAACTTTGCGCATCCATGTTCAGACGAACCATTAAAATGAAGCGGAAGATTTTGACATGATAAGCCCTGACACGCTTCTTTATATCTACGAAATTCCCGGCGCTGGAGAGCCGAGTTTCCCTCGCCCTCCAGACTCATTTATAGGACTGTGGAATGAGGACGAGTTTGCGTACCTCTTTTTTACGGCGTCTCAGGATGGATATGTCCAATCTTGCGTGCAGGAAGGCGGTTTGCCTCAGTGGAGTCGTCATGAAGTCCTATACGGCGATTGGCAGCAACTCATGCCTGAAGGTGGCATAGAGCTCGGCGGCCTGAAATTCATGTCCCCCGATGACGCCACGTTTGGGGATGACGCCTTGTTACTTGACCCGTCAGTAGTATTTGGATCAGGGTTGCATCCAACTTCCGCCACCTGTGTGGAATTCATGAGCGATCTGATAGGCGCCGGAAGAATTTTTCGTGCGCTGGATTTGGGAAGCGGCACAGGCATATTATCGTTGGCTGGGGCTGCCCTCGGACTGCGGAAAATAGTCGCCATCGACAAAAACCGGCTGGCCTTCAGGGTGACTCAGGAAAACGTCAGGCTGAACGGTTTCGAATCCATCATTGAAGTTCATCATGGGGAAGCGCGTACATGTATCGACAAGCCTGCAGATTTGGTAATGGCAAACCTCCCATTTTCAGTCCTCAGAGACCTGGTCGTTCTAAAAGATGCGGCGCTTCACGAATACTGGGTTGTTTCGGGAATAAACAGGGAACAGGCGGACACCCTTGGGGAGCTGTTCAGTGATAATGGCTACAGGGTAACACGCGACAGGGTGACAGACCCGTGGGTAACTTTTGTTGCTCAAAGACGCTAGAGAGGGAGTTTGAGGTGATATGACAAACAAAACGGTAAGTAGGCCTCCTCAAGGCGGAGAGTGGATAACAACCGGCGACGAAAACGGCATGTCGGTTCCGGACAGTCCTGTAATCGGTTTTATTGAGGGTGACGGTGTCGGCCCTGACATCTGGAAAGCTTCAAAACCGGTTTTTGACGCGGCAGTGAAAAAGGCCTA
Source organism: uncultured Desulfomonile sp. (assembly GCA_903896745.1). GTDB lineage: Bacteria > Desulfobacterota > Desulfomonilia > Desulfomonilales > Desulfomonilaceae > CAITZA01. The sequence goes on from CAITZA010000252.1 coordinate 2,031, forward strand.
CGGATCGAAACGACAAATATGCTGGTGGCCGTTGGCCGCAGGAGAAAAGTGTTTCATCGAAACCGGCATGAGTCTCTCAGATGACACGCTTCAGGCCATAACGAGCGCACGGGTGGTTATAAAAGGCCCCTTGACCACTCCTGTAGGGGGTGGATTTCGTAGCCTGAACGTCACCCTGCGCCAAAAACTCGATCTATACTCATGTATCAGGCCCGTCAAATATCTGGCGGGAACACCTTCTCCGGTGCTCAGACCGCAGGATGTCGATATGGTCATCTTCAGGGAAAACACCGAAGACGTCTACGCTGGAATTGAATGGAAGTCCGGAACTCCACAGGCCATCAGAATTATAGATTTCCTGAAAAAAGAAATGGGTGTCAATCTCGACCCGGATTCCGGTATTGGTGTCAAGCCGATGAGCCCTACTGCGTCAAAGAAACTTGTTCGTAGAGCCATAAAATATGCGCTTGACAATAACCGAAAGGTTGTAACGCTCGTTCACAAGGGAAACATAATGAAATACACGGAAGGCGCATTCAGGGATTGGGGGTATGAATTGGCAAAATCCGAATTCGCTGACCGTATAGTGACGGAAGATGAACTTGTCACAGATTACTCGGGTAAACTGCCGGAAGGTAAGCTACTACTGAATGACCGCATAGCGGACGCAATGTTTCAGCAGGCCCTGTTACGTCCGAAGGAGTATGAAGTTCTTGCGATGCCCAATTTGAACGGGGATTATATGTCGGATGCTCTGGCCGCGCAGGTTGGCGGTCTGGGAATGGCCCCCGGAGCAAACGTCGGTGACTCGGTCGCTGTCTTTGAAGCAACACATGGAAGCGCCCCCAAGTACGCAGGACTCGACAGGGTGAATCCAGGATCAATGCTGCTCTCCGGAGTCATGATGTTCGAACATATCGGCTGGAAAGAGGCTGGACGCTTGATTCGCTCCGCCATGGAACAAACCGTCAGGGACAAAATCGTCACCTATGATCTTGCCCGGCTCATGACAGGCGCAACGGAGATATCGTGCTCAGGGTTTGCCAACGCCATTATAGACAGAATGTAGGGACAACAGCCATCAATCGAGATTCTCCAGAGTATTGTCGGAATTGATACCGAACCTGAAGATAGTATCCCTGAGACCCACCTGTTCGCAGTCAGGGCGTAATGCCTGGAGAAATGGGCTCTGGAGCTCGTATTGTCATCCCCGACCCGATCGGGGATCCATTTGTTATGGATTCCCGCTTTGGCTGGAATGACAGTCGAAAGACGTAACAGACTCACCAGCGCCTGCCCGGATTCCCTGCACAATGTTTTCAGAATCATGAACATTCCGGATTCCCATACTGCACGCCATTGTGGTACCAAGCGATTGACAGTTCAATCAACACAACTTTTTTCAGTATCGTGCTTATGCATTACTTTCGACACCTTAAGTGTTTTTGTTAACAACTGTGTGTGTCCGGAAGGCGATTGGAATCGAAGAAAAGTCTTGACTTATTGGCAATCATTCTTCTATGCTCCGTTGCACCGCATCCGGATTATTTATTTTTTCTTCTTGTGCGTGATTGGAGGGTTGACAGTTCCC
>CAITZA010000253.1 GCA_903896745.1 uncultured Desulfomonile sp.
ATAAAAACACAATATTATTTAATTTATATGGAACTGGCAAGCTTTTCAACAATAATTTCTGCAGCCCCAAATATTTCAGGAAAAGGTTGACTAATGTAAGATCATACTCTACATTTCGGAATCGTGAATACGACGTGGAGCCGAACTTAACATTTCATCGCCGGATATCGCTCGTATAACAAGTCATTTTACCACTGACACAGCCGCAGGGAGCTATTATCAGGATATTGTTTAATTGCGAGAAGAGCGCTCCATTGGCAGGCAATATTTCCAAGAACTTATCCGGTTGAAATAATCTGGTAAACTGTGACGTGGAATTTTCCGCGAGTCCTTTAAGCGTTCATTTGTTCATAATGGGGAATTCATGGATAGCACACCAATACCACAGAAGCGAATCCTTGTTGTAGATGATGAACCGAGAAATATCGCCTTGCTTACCGGTTTGCTTGAATCATTCGGATACGATTTTGTGACTGCCTCAAATGCTTATGAGGCGCTTGAAAAAATCGACAGCTCAATAGACGCTGCTTTGCTCGATGTTTTGATGCCCGGTATGAATGGTTTCGAACTGTGCGGGCGTATTCGTCAGGACCCTAACTATCACGATTTGCCAATCGTTATGGCGACTGTCCTTGACAGCAAGGAAGACAGAATCAAGGCAGTTGAAGCAGGCGCGAATGATTTTGTTTCCAAGCCGGTGGACAGGATTGAGCTTAGAGTCAGGATGGCGAGCGTACTCAGGATTAAGGAAGCTCAGGATCATATCAAGCGTCATGCTAATGAGCTGGAGGTTTTTGTAGAAAAACGCACCGCTGAACTCCGGAGGAGTGAGGAATTATTCAGGACTGTATTTGAGGCCGCAGGTGACTGCATATTCGTTAAGGACACATCCTTCAGGTATTCTCATGTTAATCCGGCAATGTTACGACTGATGAACCTACCGGCTGAATCTGTGTTGGGCAGAAATGATAGCGAGATTTTTGGGAAAGGCCTTTCTGAATCAACCAAGGCGCAGGAAGCCAGGGTGTTAAGAGGCCAGGTACTTGAGTCCGAACACACGGTAAGCTGGTTGGGCATAAAAAGGATTCTGAGCCTTATCAGATTTCCCCTGAACAACGGGGTTGGCCAGATAGTTGGTATTTGCGGCATAGCCCGAGATGTTACCGACCTCAGGCGTTTATCCAATGAACCTTATTCGGTTGCGTCAAGATATGTTTCCGAAGCCATGCGTAAAACCCTTGAAGAAACCAGGCTCGCCGCAAAAGCTGACTCCATAGTCTTGCTCTTGGGCGAAAATGGTAGCGGCAAGGACTATATAGCGCGTTATCTCCACGATAATTCCCTGCGGTCAACGGGTTCATTTTTCAATATCAACTGCGCCGCCCTGAGCGCGGAGCTAGCGGAGTCCGAGCTTTTCGGGCATGAATCCGGAGCATTTACAGGCGCACGTACCCGAAAACGCGGCCTCGTGGAATTGGCGGAAGGTGGAACTCTGCTGCTCAACGAGGTCGGAGAACTTACTCCGCAGTTACAGGCCAAGCTTCTGACTTTTCTGGATTCCAAATCATTTACCAGAGTTGGCGGAGAAAAAATGCTCACTGTAGACGTCAGAATAGTGGCCGCAACCAACAGGGACCTCTACGCAGATGTGGCTACCGGCAAGTTCAGACGAGACCTGTTCTACCGCCTTAACGTGTTTACCATCCAGGTTCCGCCGCTTAGGGACCGAACGGGTGATATGCCGATCCTTGTAAACGACCTGCTTGTCCAGTTGGCCGAAAAGATGGGACTTGCCAGAATACCCCCGATAGACCCCGATGTAATGCAGGACCTGGAAACATATTACTGGCCCGGAAATGTCAGGGAGCTCAGGAACATACTTGAGAGGGCCCTGATCCTGAGCGGCGGAGACCCAATCACCAACCGCCACGTTTCTCTGATAGACAGTCAACACCATATCCCAGACAGCCATAACGGCACACTGGTATCTCCGGATAACCAAACCATCGGCTCCATGCCCGAAGTTTTGGAACATATCAAGAGGGAACTCATTGAAAAAGCCTTGCTTCAGAGTCGTGGCAGCGTTACGGTTGCGGCTTCGAACCTCGGCATAACCAGGGAATCACTGAAACACCACATGAGGTCTCTTGGGATAAAACCCGAGAAATGATGCGACTCCCAGGCGCCATGTCATCGTCGGCGTCATCCTTCAGACTGATCAAATGACGGGTTTGGATACTGATAAAACCCGTGCGAACTCTTGACCCCAAGCTGCCCTTTTTCTACATATTTCCTTAGGAATTCAGCGTTTGCGAGCGCTTGAGCGTCTCCGGTCTTTTTCGCCCAGTAATTGGTGATGGTGTATACTGTTGTCAAACCGACACGATCCATAATGCCAAATGGCCCAATCGGTGTATGCATCACCCCCATCCACGCCCTGTCTATATCCTCCACTGTCGCAACCCCATTGGACGCCAGCGCCAGAGCTGATGAAAAAAGGCTCGAAAGCATAGCGTTAAAAACGTATCCATGATTTTCCCGCTTCAGCGAAATCACTATCTGTCCGAGACTTCTCGCAAATTGCTCCACGAGCTCGATAACCTCAGGAGATGTGTTCGGATGAGGCATGACATCGACAACGTTTGTTGTGCTGACGTTGTGGAAATGGAGGGCGATGAACCTGTCGGGTCTCCCTGTTTCCCTGGCTATCATGGAAGGGATGAGCGTAGAGGTGTTTGTCGTAAAAACGGCGCGTTCCGGGCATAAACTGTTGAACTGGGAAAACACTTTCGCTTTCAGCGCTGGGTCCTCAGGTAGGGACTCACTAATTATGTCCGCTTCACCGGCCGCCTCCAGAGGATCCGTGGAGCAGAAAATCATGCCAATCGCATCCTCAGCCTGCGCTGTGGTTATCACACCTTTCTCCTGAAAACGACTCAGCAACTTCGAAATCCCCGCGCGAGCGGAATCGAGTATTTCCACAGAAGTGTCATAAAGCATTACCCTGTAACCATGAATTGCGCACAGACAGCCTATCTGCCTACCCATCGTTCCTGCGCCCAATATCAGGACGTTCTTGATTTCAGAAGCTTTCACCAGATGTATCTCCTCTCGAACCGGCAATACCGGAATATCCTGAATCACATGGCAGCCCCGCGCAACAATTGCACGGCTGTGTTTTCAAGCGCATTTACCGCTCCTATGAGCGTTTTAAAACGTGGGTCCTTTGTCTGGCCGTGGTAGAACCGGTAATAGATCTGTTGAGCTATTACCGCCAGTCGGAACAGTCCAAAGCAGTAATAAAAGCGAAAATCGCCTGTCTGAATTCCGGCCTTTTCCGCATATCCCGCCACAATCCGTGAGCGTGTCAGAGCCCCCGGCAGGTTTGTAGGAAGCGTGCGAATCGCCTGAAGCGCCGGAGAATCATCAGCCTGAACCCAATATGCCAGCGAACTTCCGAGGTCCATCAGGGGGTCGCCTATCGTGGCCATTTCCCAATCAAGAACTCCTTTTATCTTGAGGTTATTTAGCGGATCAAGAACTACATTGTCAAACTTGTAGTCGTTATGTACTATGGCTGACCGTGGAGATTCTCCAGGCATTTCGACAGACAGCCAATGCATAATTCTTTCAAATGACGGAGCGTCCCCGGTCCGAGCCGCCCTGTAACGCTCTGACCACCCTTCAACCTGACGTCGTATATAGCCTTCCGGTTTCCCAAGGTTTCCAAGCCCTATAGATTCATAATCCACACTGTGCAACTCATAATGAACATCTACAAGATCCTCACATAGAGCTGTCATGCTTTCCGGAGAAAGCTCCATACCTTCGGGAATGTCTCTGCGAAGAATAATGCCTTTAATGCGATCCATCACATAGAACGGGCATCCGGCAACCGATTCCTCTTCGGTATAAATTAACGGCTCCGGACAATAGCGAAATACACCCTTGAGAGCGCTCAGTATCCTGAATTCCCGGCCCATGTCATGGGCTGTCTTTGCCTTACGCCCGAATGGAGGCCTTCGCAGAACGAGTTCTCGCTCCCCCATTTTTATCAGATACGTAAGATTCGAATATCCGCTGGGAAATTGCTCAACACTTATTGGCCCGTTCAAACCGGGAATGTTGTCCCTCAGGAATTCTTCCATTCGTTCAAGGTCGAGCTCCTCGCCTTTTCTGACTTTGGTGGACTTGTCACTCAGATCCATACGTTCAACTCCTTAAGCCTCCGCGGTGAACAGCAGGTAGGATTCAATGAAATCCAGCACGAAATCGCAGTAATTTTGAACCGTGATCTTACGCTTCGAATACTTCCACCTTTTTAAATACCAGTCTTGGAGCATTGCTTTCGTGACAGCCCCGAGAAGTCCGGCATTCACCGGCTTGAACAATCCGCTCGCCTGTCCCTCAAGCATGATGTCCACAAGGGTCTTTTCTGTGAACAGTTCGGCCTCGATGGCCAGGCTATATTCGTCCTTCGGAAAGCTCCGTGTTTCCATGTATGACATGTAAAACCAAGGCTGCAAAATCTCGCTGGAATACAGATGCGCCTGAATCAGCCTTCTAAGCCTCATCCGCGGGTCATAAAAACCCTCAATCCCGCTCTCCAGCGCCCGTAGAACCATTGACCTGCACTGTCCCTGCATCAAGCGTAACAAATCATCCTTGCTCGAGAAATAGGAATACATTGCGCCGAGGCTCAAATCAGCCTCCCTGCTTAAATCACGAAGGCTCATGGAAGCAAACCCCTTCTCATTACAAAGCCTTAGCGCCGCATCCAGTATCTTTACCAGGTTCCTGACCGCCGTTTCTTCCTTTTGTATCTTTATGCTTTCACGGTTATGCAAGAAAAGCTCTCTGCAGATCACCTCCATGGTGAGGTTCATGTCACGCCCGAAAGATGAAAATGTCATATCACCATCCATCTAACGCACGGCCCTTCCTTCGTAATCCTTTAGTATTTTCTTTGCCACCGCCACCTTATGGACCTCATCCGCGCCATCGTAAATTCTGGCTGCCCGCTCATGTCTGTAGAACCATGCAATGATGGTGTCATCCGTCATTCCGAGACCACCATGAACCTGTAGCGCCCTGTCCAGAACCTGCTGCATGACATTGGCCACAAAGAATTTTATGAATGAAATATCATACCGGGCCGCTTTGGGACCAAGCTTTTCAATCTTCCAGGCGGCCTGCAATGTCATCAGCCTCGCAGCCTGAATCTCCGCCGCGCTTTGCGCTACCCAGGACTGGACTATCTGCCGGGTAGCCAGCGTTTTTCCGTCAGGGGTTATCATCCTCTTTGACGCCCTCGAACACATCAGGTCAAAAGCCCTGTTACAAACACCAATCCATCGCATGCAATGATGAATCCTACCCGGCCCGAGACGCTCCTGAGCCATCCGGAATCCCTGACCCTCTGCCCCGAGGAGGTTTTCGCGCGGCACACGGCAGGACTGAAACAATATCTCCGCATGTGAAGCCCAGTCGTCACCGCTGTGACCCATTACCGGAATGTTGCGCACCAGATTGAAACCTTTCGCATCCGTAGGAACAATTATCATGCTCGCCCTAAGGTGTGGAGGCGCCTCAGGATTGGTTACTGCCATCACAATCGAAAAGGCAGCCCCATCAGCGGCTGTCGAATACCACTTCTGCCCGTCAATGATGTATTCGTCCCCATCCCTGACTGCAGTGGTTTCCAGCATGACAGGATTTGAGCCCGGCATCTCAACCTCTGTCATCGAAAAACAACTGCGAATCTTCCCCTCAACAAGCGGCCTGAGGTATCTCTCCTTCTGATCGTCGTTTCCATGTAAATGAAGGATTTCAATATTGCCTGCGTCAGGCGCCTGACAGTTAAATATGTAATGCCCCAGAGGGGATCTTCCCAATGCCTCTGAAACAATCGCATACTCAACAAGATCCAGACCCATACCACCATACTCTTTCGGGTGATTAGGCGCCCACAGCTCCATCCGTTTAACCATCTCGCGTTTTTCCGACAAAACAGGCAACATGTCCCGGAAGGTTCCGTGATGAAGCTCCGGCTCAAGAGGAATTACCTCCCTGTCCATAAACTCATCTATCATTTGAGTAATGATTTTAAGCTTTTCTGATATTTCAAAGTCCACAGCGACTATCCTTTCTGTTGATCCGCATTACCACAAGGTAATCAGCGACGGGTCGCGCTTCAGACGCAAGTGCTCCATGGAATTGAACCCTGCCAGGGCTATTTTCTTATTATCGTACACATATCGTGTTACAGATGTGTTAACAATCTGCCAGTTCAAACGCATCGCCCCTTCACCCGAAACACCCAGGACATTGGCGAGCGATGCCGCTATAGCCCCACCGGATGTAAAAACTACAACAGTACCTCCCTTGTCATAACGCATCCTGATTGTTTCAAACGCCATGCCAACCCGCTCCTTGAGGCTTTCCCAACTTTCCACACCTTGCGAATCCAGAGCGCCTCCAACCCATTTCAGCATTGCCGAACCAAACAGCTTTCTGAAAGATTGGGGATCGTCATAAATCCTGTGAGCATGCTCCATCAAAGAAGGATCAGCCCCAAGAGCCGCCCTGATTATCGCTTCAGCGTTGTACTCCCTGAATTCTTCCATTATTTCAGTTTCAGGAAGATCAATCTGACGTTCACTACACACACGGTAAAACTCATCAGCCGTAGCCCTGTGTCGAGCCATGGGCCCACAATAAATGGCGTCCGGAATGAAACCCACATCCACAAAATGACACGCCAGAACCCTCGATTGCCAAACGCCAAGTTCGGATAGCTCATCATAGTTTGTTGATCCGAATGACGCCTGCCCATGACGTATAAGGTATATTTCTCCCATGCGGCCAAGGATACACAAGCCCGAACTCGATGTCCAGCCTTTTTAGAACGAGCGTTCGTTTTTATTTTTGTTGCCTTCCTCGGATTCAAGGCGTAAATTGTCCATCAGTCTGAGGGCATAAATCATGAAAATTCTTGTGTGCGTCAAACATTCCTTTCCGACTGACCGCTCCGTAATTATTGATCCTTCCGGGCAATGGGTTTTGGATTGCGCTGATGGGGCCACACCTCAGTTGGGTCGATATGATGAACTCGCCGTTGAGCAGGCTTTGACGATAAAGGATCAGAATCCGGGCGCAACGGTAGATGCGATCACAGCAGGGTCCTTGAATAAATCCGCCATATTGCGTCGGGCGATGGGGATGGGAGCGGATAGCGGCATACACGTCCTGACATCTGCCGATGTATTTACTAGCGCTGTGAGGACAGCGTCCCTGCTTGTTTCCGTTGTAAGGCTCCGATCATACGACCTTATTCTGACCGGAGCAATGTCGGACGACCTGTCGCAGGGTCTTGTGGGACCGATGCTGGCAGGAAAACTGGACATTCCATATATAACGTCCTGCGTTCGTTTGAATGTGGACAGCAAGAGATCCGTTGTTGTGGCCGAACGGGATATCGAAGGGGGACGCAGGCAAATCGTCGAACTGGACTTGCCGGCCCTTGCTTCAATACAGGCATGCGATAAAAAACCGAGGTATCCGTCACTATCGAATATAATTCGCGCCCAAAATCAGATTATCGAAACAATACAGGCGGCTTGCATAGACGAATCTGAGTCCGGTGAAACCCTTCTGGGGCTCACCTATACGCCAAAATCCGGATCAGTGAATTTCTTAACCGGGACTTGCGGCGACAAAGCGAAAGAGCTAGCTTCAATCCTCAGGAAAAGGGCCTTTTTGCGTTAGGGTTCAAAGATGAATGACAGGATAGCTGTTATAGTTGAGCACGAATCAGGCCGAATAGCTCCGGCTACATTCGAAGCGCTGCAATGCGCAATTGAAATCCGGCGGATAACCTCCTCGGAAATAATTTGTTTGACCGTAGGCGAAAAAGTCGATGAACTTTGCGCCGATGTCTCGGAGTTGTCAGGGATGCCGGCGATGGGAGTGGTAATTCCGGAACTCCATACGTACAATGGGGAAGCCTTTCTGCGGGCGATAATTTTTGCCGCCGGCATTGTCGATGCGGGATGGGTATGCGTGGCGGGAACAACTCAGGGTCTTGATTTAGGCCCCGGATTGGCCGCTCGGCTCGGCATTCCATGCGTTAGCGCCGTTGAACGTGTTTACGAAAAAGACTCAAAACCCGTTTTTGTCAAAAAACTCTTCAATGGAAAGGTTACAGGTGAGTTCTGCATCGGAAACCACGGTGTTGTGATTTCCCAGCCAGGATGTTTCACATGGGAGAAAATATCCACACCCGCTTGCAGAGGTGTTGACAAAATAAGGTTTGAACCCGGCCTTCTCCGCACAAGGGTTCTTGGGACCTCGTTGGCCGAGCCTGCGGATTCGGGGTTGGCTGAAGCGGCGGTAATCATTTCAGCGGGGCGGGGGATCAAACGTAGGGAAAACCTCGAACTGGTTTCAAAGGTAGCCGGTCTTTTCCCAAATTCATCCATTGCCGGATCCAGACCGTTGTGCGACGATGGTTGGCTGCCCTATCGCTTGCAGGTGGGACAAACGGGAGCCCTTGTGGCGCCGGAACTGTACGTCGCCTGCGGAATATCCGGCGCCCAGCAACACCTGGTCGGAATGCGTGGATCGAAGTTTGTGGTGGCCATAAACTCTGACCCTTTAGCGCCGATTTTTAATCAGGCGGACATAGGCATAGTTGAAGACGCCGAATCATTTCTGACGGATTTTTTACGTCTCGCCATGAAGTCCGATGATGTTGCGCAGCCTTGAAATATTGATAATCCGGATGAAATTTGTAACCCTGGCGTTTTTACAGGCGCATTTTTTCTGGCGCCGGCCCGTAAGACACAGAGATGGTTTTGAAGAAAATGAACAGAAAAAATAACCTGGATTTTACCGCAATGGCAATTCTCGTGGCGCTATGTGCAAGTTGGGGGTTACAGCAGGTCGCGATAAAAATAACGAGTCAGGGGATTTCCCCGATATTTCAGTCCGGAATTCGATCTGCCGGCGCCGCAGTTCTTGTCGCTATATGGATGATTTTCTCGAGGCGCCCGATATTCGGGCGTGACCGAACCTTTTGGTGGGGGCTTGGGGCTGGTCTTCTGTTTGCTTGGGAATTCCTTCTGATATACATTGGATTAGAGTACACAAACGCATCCAGGGCCGTAATATTTCTATACCTGTCCCCCTTTGTCGTAGCTCTGGGGGCGCAGATGTTCATCCCCGGAGAGAACCTGAAGCTTGTTCAGGTCATGGGCATGATTTGCGCTTTTGCCGGACTTGTTACGGCATTTAGTGAGTCTCTGCGATTGCCAACTTACCACATGCTTCTCGGTGATGGTCTGCTGGCGCTCGCTGCGGTGTTTTGGGGAGCAACCACCGTGTTGATAAAGGCTGGTCCGCTTGCCTCCATTTCTCCGGCCAAAACCTTACTCTACCAACTCGCTGTATCAGCGGTAGTTCTACTTTTGGGCGCCATCGCCTGGAATGAACAGGGTATAACCCGAATGACGCCGATGATTGCTCTGAGCCTGTTTTACCAGACTGTATGGATCGCCACCATAACCTACCTGGCATGGTTCTGGCTCATCACAAGGTATCAGGTGTACAAGCTTGCTTCGTTCACATTTCTGACGCCCCTGTTTGGTGTAATATTCGGCGGAATCATACTCGATGAGCCGATAACGCTCTCACTCCTGGTTGCGCTCGCCCTGGTCGGCCTGGGAATAGCCCTCGTGAACAGGAAAGCCGCCGCAACCTCAATTAATAATCAGGCGTAATGAGTATACTGGATGCGCTCTGAAATTCCTGAAACAATCTGAAATCAGGCGCCTCGTCAATTCGGAAAAACCTTCTCCAATAAGCGGCCATGACTCGAAATTGACTCAAAGCCATAGCCTCACTCCATGAAAATTCCGACTGGTATTGGTGGAAGCCAGTAGACGACGAGGTATCGTTTAGCTGGGGTGTTTTTGGGGCCCTTCCAGAAGGAATGCCAGTGGGCCTTGCGGATGTGTGGCGCCGGGCTGGGGTGTGTCCCATCACCAGAGGTTTGCGCTGACTGGGCTTTGGCTTGCTCCAGGGCATGTCCAATTGTGAAGGCTACATTCCACACCTTTGGTTTGTCGGGAGGAAAATATCGAAGACCCTTTTTGGTCTTTTTAGGGAGTGGTTTTACCGGGAGCAGAGTGTCAATGCCTTCAGATTTTATGTCGGCTCCATTGCTGCACAGGTAGAGCAGTATGCTTACAAAGGGCTCGGCGAATTTGATGAACCTCCTTTTGGTATCGTCGTCGGCATCGTATTGATATTTCTCTGCAAGTTTGCGTTCCTCTATTTCGTTGAAAGTTTCAAGAATTGCTTCCCTCAGTGTTGGTTTCTCCAGATGCACGACAATTGGGATCAGTCCTTTGTCAGAGTCCAGCAATATTCTCAACTCATGATGACCGGTGTTATGGTCGTCTTCCAGGTGGCCGAAGAATCCATGAATCTGGTTGGAAGAATCCAGATGACGAGTTTCGAACTCGACGTAAACACAATATTCCGGAAGTCTGTAGAGCAATTCGGTAGGGAGGTTGCCGGCAAAGGAAACACCAGTTTGCCCATTTGGGAAGACTCTTTCCGCGTTGTGAGACCATGTCATCGACAATCTTCCAGATCTTTGGATAGTCCTTGCTGAGCTTGTTGAGTATTTTTTGTGGGCGAGGTGGTTCCATGATCGATTGTATCCTGCCAGTTTTTGTACACTTTAGCAAAAACAGGGGTTCAGGACATACTTTTCTTTTGATAAAACGCCACAATCTCCAGGAATTTGTATACGCTAGATTACGATGCCATTAGGAACATCGGATGACCGACATTCAGACTGATTTGTTGACTTACCAAATCCCATGGATTAGCCTGAATTCAATCCAGATTACTGGAGGTGGATGGCTAACGCCATCGAGGCCCGGAAGGGCCTTTTTTATTTTCAGAAACTTTTTTCCGGATACCCTGTTTCCCTGACAATCATGTTCTGTTTGAGATAACCCGATTATCTTTTGCGCGATCGGGTCGAGAAAGGAGGCATGGAACGAAGGAATTCCCGGGAAGCGCATCAGGCTCTCCGAAAGGGTTCCAGGACTAATCAAAAATCTTTTTTCGCTATGAGAAAAAAAAATTTGAATTGGAATGTCCTTAGTTGGCACACGTGTGTAGTATGATGGATTTTAGCGGGTTTTTATTAAATTGATATGAGGAGAGACATTATG
>CAITZA010000254.1 GCA_903896745.1 uncultured Desulfomonile sp.
CAACGTGGGGGACTGGATTTTGATGTGGTGTGGCGGGGTGTTCCGGAGGATCTGGCATCGCGCTTTACATTAAGGGATGGGGTTCTGACTCATGAATCCTCGCATTTGGCGCTAAGATCCGAGGTGGTTGGATTGAATATTTCGGCAACGCGTATACGTGGCCTGGTGAGGTTGGGGCAATCCATCCGGTATCTCGTTCACGAAGCGGTAAGGGAATATATTGAAAAAACAAGATTGTACAGGATGTAAAATTTGAAAGTTACAAGGAATTCAGGCGCGTCAGGTTATGAGATGGCAAGAACAAGGGCTGAGGCCCTGTTAAGAGCCGCGTTGTCCAAAAAGGCCCATAAGCCGGTTTTGATAAGATTGACGGGAATAACCGCTCTGGCGGATTATTTCCTAATAGTTTCGGCCCGTTCCAAAAAACAGGCAAGGGCGATTGCCGAGGCGATGCTGGCACGCGCTCATGACGAGGGCTTCAAACCTGTTTCGACAGAGGGTTTGTCACAGTCAAACTGGATCCTGCTGGACCTCGGCGATGTCATAGTCCACGTATTCCATACGCCTGTCCGGGAATTCTACGACCTGGAGGGACTCTGGCGGGACGCCCCGCGAGAAGCCTTCCCCGAAGAATTACAGAAAGAAATAGATGAAGCCAACGCCTCAGAGGCGGATGATGAAGAGGATGATGATTATTGAGATAGATCGATCACGCGGGCGCATCTAAACACAGGATGGCGGTTTTACGGGATATCGGGTAAGGGCCTGACAGAGGTTGTTTTTATTTTTTGAAAAGCTCCTCTAGCTTGCGACGCGCCTCGGCTGCCTTGTCCCTTGACTGGGAAGATTTCTTGGTTTCAGAGAGCGAAAAATATTCGCAGAAGTTTCTTCTGTCCTTAACGGAGATTCTTTCGGCCTGATTTTCGCGGCACTGGTTTGGGTATGATTCACTGAAGTCGGAACAGTTGAGACAGCAATAAATATCAGAGCCGCAACCGGGGCAGGTGTCATTTCTGAAAACCCTGTCATCAAATTGAAGTTTTTCTCCGCAATGGTGACAAAATCCTGTTTTCACGTTAATCCTCTTGATCGAATTTTTGGGTAAGGATATCTTATTGCGTTATAAAGCACAAACTGAATCATAAATTTATGAGTCATACAGGAGGGATGCTGATGGAGACGGGATTTCTGGCCAGGCTACCCAAGGGCTCGGATTTACTGGATGCGATTACTGCCGAATTCAGGACCAGATCGGTAAAAAAGGCGGGATTCAGCCTGATAGGGGCTTTGGAAAGCGCAGTGATTGGTTTTTATGATACGTTTGAGCGGGTTTACAATTACAGGGAATTTGCTGGCCCGCTCGAAATAGTGAGTTGTATTGGCAACGTATCGGAAAAGGATGGAGAGATCTTTGTACACGCCCACATAGTGATTTCGGGTGAAGATTTTGTATGCTACGGCGGGCATCTGGCGAGTGGCAGTCCCATATTTGCGGCGGAACTATGTGCGACGGAATTACCTGGTTTTGTTCCAAAGCGGGGATTTGATGATCCGACCGGATTGTTTCTATGGTCTAAATGGTGATAAGATTATGCGCTGATGAAAAACAGAAGGCAAAAATCGGGTCTGTGAGCGCATGCGGGTTATTTTTGAAGTGAAACCGGTTGTTTGGCCTCATTGGAGCCCAATCCTTTGAGGCTGAACGATTTTATACTGTTTGCGGTGATATGTGTGTCGGTCGGGCTTGCGATATTGAAGCCCGAGACGGGCGCGGCCCTTCAGCCATATCCTCTGTATATGATGATGATCCTGCTTTTTCTGAGTTTTCTGAGGATCAACTTTGATTCGCTTTTGGACACATCCTTTCGTTCATTGGCACAGCTAACAGTTCTGACCGTTGTCAAGCTGATAGTTCTCCCTGTGGTTCTTTACTTTGTGACGCTTCAGATATCGCCTGATTTTGCGATTCCGGTTCTTTTGCTTTCAGGGATATCGACCGGGGTTGTAGCGCCTTTTGTGGCCAACATGGTTAATACGGACGTGGCGCCGGTATTGAGGATGGTGGTGGTCACATCGCTTTTGACTCCTTTCACGCTTCCGACACTGGTTGAGTTTCTCGTGGGGGCGCAGGCCAATATTCCGATGGCTCCGATGATCAGGACGCTGGCTACGGTTATCTTTATACCGGTGGCGCTGGTGGCTGTTGCGCGTAGATGGTTTCCAAGAATTCTGGAACACATCGGGGCCTATCAGTTTCCGATTTCATTGGGTCTTTTTTTTCTGATAAACCTCGCCGTCTTTTCGAAATACTCGAAGTTCTTTTTCCATCACTGGGAGACGCTGTTTGAGACAATAGCGATCAGCTACGTAGTGGGTGTGGCATATTACGTTGCGGGATTTATTGCGGGGCATTCCGGCGTTCCGGGCGCTAGGCTGTCAGCCGGCATAAGCATGGCCATTGTGAACAATGTGCTTGTGATTGTGTTTTCGTCGCAATTTTTTGGGCCTCTGGCGCCGACTCTGGCGGCAATGTACATGTTTCCGTTTTTCTCGCTGCTTGCGCCGTTAAAGGTTCTTAGCTTGCGATACAAATGGCTGGGGCCGTCGAAAGGCTAAAAGTGATCTCGATAATTATAAGGCTCGTTTTAATCTTATTCATGATTCCTGCGTTATGCTCATGCGGGTCTGATGAGAGTGGCATGATTGCCAGGGTGTCACGCGTCGCGATGGGCACTCTGGTTGAAATAAGCGCGGTTGGGTCTCCGGACAGGACAAAACCAGCGATTGAGGCCGCTTTTGACGAGATACGGCGTGTAGAGAATCTGACTTCCTTTCACAAAGTCTCTGGTCTGACCCAGATAAATGACTCTTCGGGGGAAACGCACGTAAAGAGTGACGCCGAGCTTGTCGATCTCATCCGGAAATCCGTGAGGTTTTCGGAATATTCGGATGGGGCTTTTGACATAACGATAGGGTCTATCGGGCGGCTATGGAATTTTAGCGGCGAATCGGGTCCACGCCTGCCGGACAGATCCGAAATAGAAAAGCTTCTTCCGACGGTCGGGTCTAAACTATTAAAAATCGATTCGGATCAGAACCTCGTTTTTTTGCCTGTTAAGGGGATGGCTTTGGATCTTGGAGCGATAGCCAAGGGTTATGGTCTGGACAGGGCGGCGGAAACGCTCAGGCGGATGGGGATTGGTTCCGGGCTTGTAAACGCGGGTGGCGATATAGTGGCGTTTGGTAAAAAGGCGCCGGACAAGCCATGGCGCATAGGGATTCAGGATCCACGCAATCCGGGAGGTATTCTGGCGGTCGGTGAAATAAATGACAGAGCAGTTGTAACGTCAGGTGACTATGAACGCTTCTTTATGGATGCGGACAGGCGTTATCATCATATTCTTGATCCTAAGACAGGCTATCCCGCTGAGGGTTTGCAGTCTGTTACCATAGTGGCTCCGGACGGCGTAACCGCAGACGCCATGTCTACTGCGGTGTTCGTTCTGGGTAAGGATAAGGGGCTGGCTCTAATTGAGACCATGCCGGATGTGGCGGGCCTGGTCGTTGACCGGCATGGAAGCGTATTCATGTCGGAAAAAGCCCGTCACATGTTTGAGTTGAAACAGTGACGTCAGGCAGTTAAAACGAGGTAAAAATTACCTGAACATTTTTACCTTGATCAATTCTGGTGAAAAGTATAAAATGCGTTATCAGGTGAGAGTGATATGAAATTGTCCGGATTGATAAAATGTTTTGTTTTAGGGTTGTCATTACTTGCGTTGACAGGTCTTGGCGGATGCAAGAGTTGTGTGCCGCAGTATATGGCGCCGCCAACCGGACCGGTGTCGCAATGCTACCCAACGGGCCATGAACCATATCTACCTATGGATCATAACCCATCGCCTCTCAATCCCTATGACCTGATCGCTTCCCTTATGTCTCCATTTCTGTATGGACCTCCACGTTAGGGATAGTCAATCAGGTCGCGTTATTATTTCATTCTGGAAACAATTTGCTATTTGGCGGGGATTGAAGCCGCTACAAGCACGGGGCTGTCCCGATAGGTCTTGTATAGCTGAATATACCGTTTTTTGATTTTTTCACGTGTTGAGAGGACGGCTCTGGCGTAACCGAGGGCGGCCTGGGGATGGTCGCTGTTGTAGGCGCTCAGGGCCGGAA
>CAITZA010000255.1 GCA_903896745.1 uncultured Desulfomonile sp.
GCCAGTATTTCAGCCAGCTTGAAAGGCTTGGTAATATAATCCCGCGCTCCGAGCTTCATTGATTCCACTGCTGTCCCAATATCACCATAACCGGTAATCATGATAATTTCGGAACGTGAAGACTTTTGTTTGAGGGTTCGGAGAACCTCGATGCCACTCATTTTAGGGAGCTTAATGTCCAGAAAAATGATATCGAAGACTTGCCCCGTAGCTATGCTGAGTCCCTCCTCACCGGTTTTGGCTGATACGACTTTGAAACCCTCAGCAGTCAGCTCATTCTTTAATAGATGTCTGATATTGTTTTCATCATCAATGACAAGTATTTGGGCGTGTTTCATTTGCCGGCTCCTGAAAAAAGGTCTCAATAACGTCTAGGTAGCGCCCTGTAGCGTGTTTACAATCCTTTTTGCAATCTGCCTGATTTAGGGCCGATAGTACCGCGAAATATTGTCGGCAGCCCAAGGCCAGGTCTAATATATTAAGGAGTCATAGAAACTCCGTGAGCAACCCACAAAAGATCGGCAATTGTAGACTAGTCTACAACGGCTGGAAAACACATGACGAAGCTTAGTCCACCAGGATGATTGTCCAGGCATTTTAGTTCTCCATTATGCTGTCTCATTATGTTATAGCAGATTGAGAGATCTATTTCGGGTAGGCATGGAATCTGAGCTTCAGCGCATGACATTTCAACACCCTCTGAATTGGAAATCTCTGAATATACCGTTCCATTAACATCCATAAGAATTTCTATGAGATTTCCACGGTTTTTCACAACTATTCCGATTACGCCTTCTTGACCGGCTATTTTTAGGGAGTGGTTCAAGAGGTTTAGCAGCAAATGTTTGATCTGGGACTCGTTCCCGATAATTTTGTTGAATCCGGGAGTTAAATGATTGTTAAACACGATATTTATTCTGAGATTCCTGGCATGTTTTCTTACAAGGGTTACTGTTTTATCAATTACGTTTGCTATTGGCAAAGCTTCCTTGCTTTCTGTTGATTTCAGGCTGTAATCAATGAGATTCTGGATAATGTCTTTGCACCGGTATGCTTCATTGAAAATTATTTTTAGATATTCCTCAAAGCAATCATCATCCGCATTTTTTTTTGGTTTAGACTTACTGTTTTTCATCCTTTTTAGCAGAGCCTCGGAAAAACCCGCGATGGAAGTCAAAGGATTGTTGATTTCATGCGCAATTCCTGCGGCGAGCAGTCCTATTGCCGCCATCCTGTCTGATTGCAGCAGATTGAATTCTGCTTCCTTGCGACGGGTGATGTCTCTCATCAAAAGGACAACTTCCTGAACACGTCCAAAAGGGTCTTCGACAGGCGACGTGCTCCATTCGTAATACCGCCCGGCAAGAGCGCCATGTTTCAGTCGAATTTCTCCTCTGTACGTATCCCTGGTTTGGAACGTCATGCATGCGGGACAATCGCTACAAATGCTTTGCCTTCGATAGAAAGCCCGGTGACATTTATCCCCAAGAAGGGATACGTCCGGAAACATGATCATCTGTAGCCTGTTTACAAAAATAATATTCATATTGGCGTCCAATATTGTCAAACCGCAGTTCATGCTGTTAATAATTGCTTCGAGTTTGTTATGCCTGCGAGCCAATTCAATGTTCAACTGTTCAAGTTCCTTCATCTTTGAACGAACTTCCTTGAAATATCCTATCTTGGAAAATCCTATGCCTTTGAAATCATAATCAGAATGGCCGATTTTTGCTGTCATGGCATCTTCTCACCAAACCTCTTGATATATGTCTATAATTTCACTTATTTCGTAGGTGCATGGATTTGTTAGCATGCAAATATCGGCACGAGCCAGTTCGGCCATGGCGGGGATGTCCTCCCTGGATACCCCAAGATCGGAAAGTTTCTTTGGAAGGCCAAGTTGGTCAATCATCAAATCAATCATGATTAACACGCTTCTTGCCGCCTGATCCGGAGTCATTCCCGTAGTGTCGCACCCCATTGCGCGAGCTAGTCTGGCGTATTTTTCAACCGAATGATTAATGTTCCGTTTGACGACAGCAGGCAGAAGGACAGCATTAGCCACCCCATGATGAGTGTCGTAAAATCCTCCCAAAGGGTGAGCAAGCGCATGAACCGCTCCCAGTATGGCGTTTGAAAATGCAATTCCGGCTTCCAGACAGGCAACGGACATGCCCTCGAGATCAGAAATATCTTTGGACCTTACTGCCGATGTCAAATGTCTGGCAATGAGTTCAACTGCGTGAATAGCGTGTGGGTCGGTCATTGACCATGACAGCGATGAAACGTAGGCCTCAAAGGCATGCGTGAGAGCGTCCATGCCCGTAGCGGCGATAAGGTCCGCAGGCTTGGTTTTCAGAAGGTATGGATCCACTACCGAGATATCCGGTGTGATAGCCCTGCTGAGAATGGTCATTTTCATTCTCTTGCGGGTGTTTGTAATTACTGCGAACTGTGTTACATCCGCGCCGGTGCCTGCGGTCGTAGGCACACACACTATAGGAGGAATCGGTTGAGTTATTTTGTTGCATCCCTCGTATTCTGACAGGGAACCATAATTTGAAACAAGAATCGCAATACCTTTTGCCGTATCGATCGGGCTACCGCCACCAACCGCCACGATTACATCGCAGCCTTTCTGCAAATAAAGCTTGGCCCCCATTTCTACCTGAAAATCCCTTGGGTTGGTGACCACATTGTCATAAATGAAGAAATTAAGATCTTCCTGACGCAGGTATTTCAGTGTCTCGTCTATCCAGCCGGATGCAATAATTCCGGGGTCTGTCACCAAGAGTAGCTTTTCTCCGCCCAAACGCTTGGCGCAGTGACCAATCTTGCTTAGAGCCCCGAGCCCATAGATGATTTCTGGAACTTCAAATTTTAGAAGTTGATCGTCAAGGTTCAAACTTGTCTCCTTTAGGGCTTTTCACGAAATTATGCTGGTAAGTCGTGAATCACATCAACAAGTTAGCCTTCAGATTTTTCCCCGATCAAGGACAGATCACTTTGGGGAATTGGATTGAAGCATCGTGTGTCAAATCAAACAAAACATTTTTATTTGTCTTCCAGGAGCTTTTCAATTTCGGCCATTTTGACGGTTGCTAGGTTTTCAGAAATAAAAACCTGTCCACAATTGGGACAACGCGAGAGGTCCACTGGATATCCACTGCCCATGTAATGTACCTCGACTTTCCCCACCACCAAATCTGCATTACATCCCATGCATATCCACTGACTGGCTTCATCCAGACTTGCGTACAGTGTCACGATTCAGGCGCCTCCAAAATCCTCATACGGTGGCTATAAGCGTTGTGAACAGCCCAGCCATCACCGAAGCGCGAATATTCAACCCAAAAGGTAACTTTTCCAATGGTACTGTGCGCCAGGAAATGCCCGTTCAGCCTATTCAAAAGCTTACGACCCGTTTCTTCAGCGTTTTCTATTACTTCAACAATCTCCCGTCTTGAAATCATGCGGTCTGAAATAATTCGGTTGAGCTCCTCTGATAGATTGATTCCTGTCATTTTCGGTCCCTTTGTCTATGTTTGACCAAACCCCAATGATTTGCCGAAAAACCCTAATTATGTTAAGACCATTGTGGGCCCGGTGATTCAATTCAAACCAATACACCGGATTAGTTTCGGGAATTCCAACGTAGAGACTAACTATCGATTTGAAACTACACCCTTACACAGATATTGATTGGCGCTGTAAGATTGACATCTGCGAGAATGAATGTCAAGGGCAAATCTATGTCTCTTGCGGCACAACCTCTACATATTTACAATCATTTCAGTTGTTTGTCCGCGGAGCAAGGGAAAACCGGTATTAACTCTGTCAAAGAGCTAAACTGACTGATCAGGGTATATATCCAGATCACCCTGCTGACCTACAGTCATGACTAGGCGGTCAGGGCGGACGTCGTAGCGGCCAGGAGTTGAGCCATTCGACACGGTTTTTGTATGAACCCCTTAATGTACGGGCTGATTCTCCTGCAAAAGGGATCTCCAGGATCAAGAATGCTGACAACCAGTATCCTGACTGACGGGTTGATCTTCAACAGCTCGATCATACATTCTTCTCCGGGCATTCGGGGCATTATAAGGTCCAGCACAACCAGTGATATATGTTGTTTGTTACCTGAGTATATTTCAAGAGCGGCTTTCCCGTCTGTCGCCAGAAGTGTCCTGTAGCCGGCTATGCTCAGAAAACTATCGGCCAATTCTGCGAAATGAGGATCATCGTCAATGATCAGGATGACACCCGGTTCCACCGGTTTTTCACTTGACACGGCGCTGGCTTCATTGAACTTCCCGGAAGGTTTTTGAAATAGGCGCCCTGCCTGATACATGACCCGTTGGAGTGATGGCGTAGTTAAATCCCTAGTGGGCGCATTTCCGGTTCCTGTCAGAACCGGATTGGCCTCAAAGAGTGAATCTATAATAATTTTAGGTAATAAACAGTGTCTTGGTAACAAACTCGGGAATGGGCTACCTTCTTGCATAACTGTTCTCCGTAGATTCGGAATCGCAATGGCGTATCTTGCTTCAGCAATGGTACGCTATTACTGCGCAACTCCAAACAAAACTGAGTCAAGTAGACACGAATATCCCGAAATCAGCAAGATTTTTCGTAACGCAACTCCAAACAAAACTGAATATTCATAAATTCAGACGATTCTAGCCCAACCTTATAAGGATAATCGATGATTTTAGAAACTTGACACCTATGGACAAGGTTGCTAAGCTTGAAAAACAGACTGATCCAAATACTTCATGACTTTGTATTTCGACAATGGATATATGATGTCCAGAATCCACAAAATGACATTCGTCGTAATGACATGCTCACTTCTGATGTTATCTACGGATATTTATGGATCTGGCGCCGGCTCAAAACCTAAAGTCAAGGTTTTGAAAATATCCAGGATCTCGGACATGATCAAGATTGCAGGGATGGGCTCAATTGGATGTCCAAAGTCCCTTGAACTGGGATTTGATGATACGGGGTGCATATCGGAGATGCTGGTTGATGAGGGGGACCGGGTCAGAGAGGGCCAAGTTCTGGCAAAGCTGGACGATTCTGTCCTCAGGGCAGAGAAAGTTTCAATGGAGGCCAAATTATTGGCCGCTCAGGCTGAAGTAAAATATTATCAGAATGAGCTAACCAAAAAGGAATCTCTCTTCAACAAGTATGCTGTTTCGGACACGGAGTTTCAGAAGGCATTGTTCGAGCTGGAAAAGGCGGATGCGGCAGTATCGGTGGCAAGAGCCGAGATCAAAACCATAGAGGCCAAAATGGCGAAAAAGGTTTTGCTAGCTCCGGTCTTCGGAATTGTAGCCCAACGTCACGTCGATGTTGGAGCGGTGATTATGCCGGGCTCCAACAAGGTTCTGAGGATTATCCAGTGCAACGAAGTGTATGCTGAGGTAGAGTTTGGGGAGAGACTTTACCCTGTTGCCAGCAGGGCTGTTGAGGCCGACATCCAGGTTAACGCCATTCCAGGTCGGTTGTTTCGCGGTAAGGTTGATAGGATTGGGCCGGAAATTGACAAGAAAACCAGGACATTCAAACTTCGCATCAAGGTAGGGAACTCAGATTTGGCTCTTCGTCCGGGGATGTTTGCTGAAGCTCAGGTTTTTGTCCCAAACGAAAACGTCCCTGTCACGATACCTTTAACCGCAGTAATCGGTCGGGCTCAGGTGGGTCAAGGCTACGTGTTTGTGATCAAGGACGGGGTCTCCGTAAAGAGACCGGTTATCATAGGAGCTGTAAAAGATTCTAGCGTCGAGATTGTCAATGGACTTGAAATAGGCGACCTGATTGTGACTGATGGACAAGACAAGGTATCAGACTTGTCTGAGGTCATTGTGGAGGCGGCTCAAGAAAACTGAGAGGATGGAACATGCGGTTCTACCTTCGACATCCCATAGCTGTAATTGCCCTATTCTCCACACTGACTCTGGCGGGCGCCATCATTTCTTCATACCTTCCCGTTGAATTACTTCCAAATCTAAAATACCCCCGTTTAGTTGTTATCACGTCTCTGGAGAATGCTACTGCGGAAGAGATAGAAACGATGATTACCCGGCCTGTTGAAGAGGCTGTCGGGGCTGTGATGGGGCTAAAATCCGTCAGGTCCGTATCAGGTGAGGGTATCTCTTCGGTATTTCTCCAGTTTGATTGGGGAGCGTCCCTCGGTTCCTGCGCCGCCGAGGTGAGGGAAAAGCTTGATCTGGTGGCGGATGAGTTACCGAAAGAGGCCAAACAGCCTATTGTTCTTCAATATGACCCGACAGACACGCCCGTCCTCACGCTGGCTCTCATTTCCCGAAACGACTCTTCAAGTTTGCGTTATTTTGCGAGGTCTCAGGTAAAAACTCAGTTGGAAACCGTCAGCGGAGTCGCTGCGATAAGACTTACAGGTGGTGAAGAATATGAGATTCAGGCGCTTGTGGATCGATCCCGCATGGTGGCCCATCAGATCGACCTGAAGACAATTTCCGAAAGGCTTGAGAACGCCAATGTAAATTTTCCGGGCGGCAAAATACACCAGGGAGAAATGGAACTTCCAGTACGAACCGTCGGTCGCTTCACGAGCATTGAGCAGGCGCTGGAAACTCCTTTATGGAAGAGTGGCTCCGGATCGGCCGTAAAGGTCAGGGATGTGGCTGAAGTAAAAAAAGGTCCACGTGATCGTACTTCCATCAACAGATTCCAGGGGACGCAGGTTGTGTTGATTGGTATTATCAAGGAATCCAGGGCAAACTCTATCGAGGTTTCAAATCATGTTCATGCCCGGATTGCCGAAATCACAAGGAGACTCCCCGAAGGAATCAACCTGATCGTGATCGATGATGAGGCGCCATTTTTGACAGCCACCCTGGGGGACCTGAAACAGGACATTCTTGTTGGAGGCCTCCTAGCGTTCCTGACTCTACTGTTTGGTCTGAGGAGAATCCAGAGCGCCGCCCTGGTAATGATCTCGATTCCTGTCTCCGTTCTGTCCACTTTCTCATTCATGGCGCTTTCAGGAATCAGCCTGAACATCATGTCGATAGCCGGTCTGGCTCTAGGGGTCGGTATGCTGGTTGACGCCTCAATTGTTGTTCTAGAGGCAATCAACCGAAAATCGGTTAACGCTAATACCGTTTATGAGGCTACGACCCTTGCAATAAAAGAAGTCTCGTCCAGCGTCACAACCGGAACCATTACCACTCTCATAGCCTTGTTACCCATAATGTTGATTGGAGGCCTATCGCAGCGCATATTCAAGGATTTCGCTTTTACCCTGTCTGTTTCCCTCCTGGTTTCCCTCTTGGTGGCCATCGTGTTGCTTCCATGTTTGATAGTATGGAAATCCAAGGGTTCCAGTATGCCAGGCATATCGGATAGACCCGAAAACAGATCGGCGACAGGTTATCGAGAGTTCCTTGCAATGGCGCTGAACAGACCTATTCAAGTAGTATCCATCTCCGCCGGAATATTTGCGCTGGCGTTGATAGCAGGGACTCAGTTTGGCTTTGAGCTAACTCCTGCGTTGAATACTGGAGAATTTGCAATAAAGCTCGAACTCCCTATAAATAGCGGATTGGAAGACCTGGAGCAAAAAGTGGATGCTATTGAGACTTGGCTGAAAACCCGTCAGGAAATAGCCAGCTTTACCACTGAGGGAGGGGTGGAACAAACCAAGGCAGGAATTGAGCCATCACAATCTTTGGGAAAACCAAATCAGGCCAAGATAACAATCAAACTCAAAAGAGATTCCCCTGCTTATTCTGACCCAACAAGCATGATAACCGATATTCGCAGACAAGCGTCTCAATGGCCAGACATGAAAATCGACTTCGTATTTCGGCAGGGACCGCTGTCCCGAATAATGGGGGGATCGGACATACCTGAAATCATAAGAATTTTCGGCAATGACTTGACCCTCCTGAATGCCATTTCAATTCAAGCACAGGAAATCCTCGCTAAATCTCCTTTTTTTACTGATGTTAAGGTGGAAGGCTCTACGATGACTCAACAGGTTCAGGTCAAAGTGGACCGAAACAAGTCTGCGGCGAGGGGAATATCTGTTGATGACGTTGGGAAAACAGTTCGCGCTGCCATAGAAGGCAAGACCATCGGAAAATTCGTCGAGAGTGACCAGGAAAGCGACATCAGGGTTAGGCTGAGTCAGAAATATCGAACGACGATAGATGATCTAAAACAGTTGCCAATCCTATCTTCCAAGGATGAAATGTCTCTGTTGGGTGGTTTTGCCGAGTTCATCTCGTCTGAAGGGAGCAGAGAAATTATCAGGAATGACCGGCGCAGATCAGCCTCCATTCACGCCAATCACGTTGGCTTGTCTCTGAGCGCTGTGGAAAAAGAAGCCAGGGCCATTTTAGGATCGATTGACATGCCTTCAGGCTTCAACTTAGGATCCGGGAGTGACAGGGCGGAACTGCTTTCTTCGCTTGGAACAGGCGTAAATGCGGTCATCCTGTCCGCAATACTGGTTTACGTAACACTCATTGTTCAATTTGAATCCTTTGTATGGCCCCTGGTAATCTTTACGGCGGTCCCAATGACAATTGTTGGCCCCACCATTGCCATTATGTGTTCAGGCTGGACAACGAACATTCTTAATCTGGTCGGAATGATCGCTTTGATAGGAATCGTGTCGAACAATTCAATTCTGATGGTGTCTTTTGTTAATTCTTTGCGTTCGCAGGGGATGGATGCCTTTCCCGCAATTGTTCAGGGCTGTTCAATCAGATTGAAACCAATACTGATGACATCAGCGACAACTATATGTGGCGCCTTGCCACTTTGCCTCGATTTCAGCGGCGCAGCGCCACTGAACAGGCCTTTGGCAATCACGGTAGTTTCAGGATTACTGGCATCAAGCTTATTCACATTGGTTCTTGTTCCCACCGTTTATTTACTCGTATCGAAAACCAGATTTGGAAAAATTTCTCAGGTCAGGTGATACACCGAGTTGAAAAATTTACTGGCAAATTTGCTTGATCGCCCCATAGGAGTTCTTTCTGTAAGCTCGGTAATCGTTCTGCTTGGACTTGCCTCACTAATAGGGACCCCGATAAATCTGTTTTCGAGGGGGCAGGCGCCTTCACTCACTATTATCACGAGCCTTCCTGATACCAATCCGCAGGAGATGGAGACCCTGGTAACCAGGAAAATTGAAGACGCCATAGGGGATGTGAGTGGACGCAAGAGGACTCATTCCATTTCCCGTTCGGGAGAATCCATTGTCACTCTGGAGTTTCATCATGGGACAGATGTTTCGGAGGCGTCCCAGGAAATCCGGGGTCGGCTTCGCAGATTGTGGAAGACACTGCCCCAGGACACCCGCTTTCCTGTAATTAACAGAGGCAACCCTCAGGACGCCCCAATTTTGGTGTTGGCGGTCACATCAGACGAAGGTCTTTCAGTAGCCGCGGATTGGGCCAGGAACCATCTTAAACCTGAATTAAGCCGAATTAACGGAGTGGCGTCCGTAAGAATCGCCGGCGGGCCGGAACGGGAAATCATTGTCGAATGCGATCCCGGTAAGTTGATGGCTCTCAACATGACCACTCACACAGTGGCGACCGCTATCAGTAAGGGTTTCAAGGAGACACCGGGAGGGGCGCTGAGGGTTCAGGGGGCCAGAGTTGCGATACGAACCACAACTCCTGAGAGGACCACCACCGGCATATCGAGCCAACCAATCATGGCCACCCCCAGCGGATCTGTTATCACGGTTAATGATGTGGCTCATGTCAGTGAAAAAGACGTTGATCCTGAAGAAATCACACGTCATAACGGACGGCCGCTGGTTACGGCGGTAGTGTTCAAGGCCGCAAACCACGACCTCAGATCTGTCTGGAAAGATTTCAGTCATTGGTTTGAATCGCACAAAAACACGACGGGTCCACGTGTAAGCATTGTGTTTAACCAGGCCCAGGAACTCGAAACCGCCCTGGACAGGCTCTTGAAAATACTTCCACTCACGCTGATGGGAACAGCTATCGTGATACTGGTTTTCCTCGGCAGTCTGTCTCCAACACTGACAATTCTCGCAGCAGCTCCTTTTGCGCTTATGTGCGCCTTGCTCATACTTCGTCTGGTCGGAACCAGTCTTGATATTATGTCTATAGCCGGGCTGATCCTTGGATTCGGCGTGTTTGTGGATCATTCCATTGTAGTGACCGAGTCCGTTTCAAAGCGCCTGGAAAATGGATATCCACCGAAGGAGGCCATAGTTGAAGGCGTTTCAGAGGTAGCGCTACCGCTATTCCTTTCAACTATGGCGACAGTTGTAGTATTTGTGCCGCTGGTTTTTGTATCACGAGAAATAAAGCTGCTATTCCTTGGTTTCACATGGTCAATCACAATCAGCCTGTTTGCCTCTCTACTGGCTGCCCTAATACCTACACCTGTGCTGTGCCAGTACGTTTCTCCGTCTTCTCCCGATTCAAAATTTTGCATTGATCGTTATTTTAGCATTCAAAGCGCTTATATGAAACTCTGGAACCTAGGAATGAGACATCCTGTTTTATTGGTTATCATTTCGGGAGCATCCATCTCGATGGCCATCAGCTTCGGTCTGCATCTAAAATACAAGTCAGGAATAGCTTCTGAGACTTTCGGATTCAAAATACTTGTTGTCACACCACCCGGCGTCTCGAAGGAAAAAACGGATATTGAGACCAGGTTTATTGAGAACCGCCTTCTCATGTTAGGCGAAATTGACAGGATTTACTCTGAAACGAACGGGAATCAGTCCACAATCAACGTGTATTTCGGGAGAAACATCAAGCCCGCAAGACTGGCCAGGATGGGAAGACAAATTGAATCGTGGTTCAAGGAACGACCTGGCGTCCAGTTCCATCTGGTTAACTTGGGCACTGAAGGAGAAGAACGAGTCATTTCACTAAATCTGACTGGACCGGATTTGAACTCTTTGATGACGATCGAGGGTAGGATAAGAAATGAGATACTGAGAATTGATGGGGTAAGGGATGTCGTAGTCCGACAGGGCAATTTCTCTCCAGTAGTGGAATTTCCAGCATATCATGCAGTCCTTGGACATTACGGAATGACTGCCAATGAGCTTGCTCATTTGCTCAGAGGTCAACTTACGGGACCTGTAGCGACAAAAATCACCGGACCTGATCGAACAATTCAGGTACGAGTCAGAGCCAAGCGGGAACTTTCAGAAGGTCTCATACCCGTAGAACGTAGCATTGCGCATGGATCATCCGGTCACCCCATCCCTTTCATGGAACTTTCCCAGCCTGTTGGGAAACTCCAACCTAGCGAGTTACATAGAGAAAATGGACGTCCTGTCATCAGATTAACACTGTTGATTCAAGATACCGATATTCTCACGATAGTCGGCAAACTTGAGGAATTGCTTGGAGCCAGTTTGGAAAAGGGCTACGATTTTGGTTTTGGTGACGAGGTAAGAGACGTGCTTCGCATCAGACGGGAAATGATTAGCGCCGGTCTTCTGGGCATAGGGCTCATTTACCTGATTCTGGTGGCCGCTACTGAATCGTTCGTCAAACCAGTCGCAATTCTTGTGGCTGTTCCCTTTGCCATGGCTGGCGCAGTAATCGCGCTCTATATATCCGGAATCGCTGTAACATTACCCGTTTACATAGGCTTCATCATGCTGTCCGGGCTAGTGCTCAATGCAAACATCGTCATGATACACACGATCAATGATTTCCAACGCGCAGGTTTTGGCCCCGAAGAAGCGATCATCGCCGGGGCAAGGAGAAGGTTGCGGCCAATTCTGATGACAGTCTTTTCGGCTATCTGCGGAGCCATTCCGATGGTTCTGGATAGGGGAGAGGGATCAAACATGTGGGGCCCCTTCGCCATAACGATATCCGCAGGGATGGCAACTTCGTGTGTCTTTGCCCTGATTCTGACCCCTTTGATATTACTCATTCTAAAACGCGCCGAACAGGCTCTCAGGAAAATGCCATACTTCAGACAAGCGAGTTCTTAAATGGTACATATCCATTCTCGCTCCCGGGTCTGGCGAAAAAATTTATTCTACTTTAGTTCATTCAGTAACTTCTTGGCCGGTTCGAATTCAGGATCATACATTAGGGCTCTTTCCACATTTTTTTTGGCCTCCGCCTTTTGTCCCACAGATACAAGAACCTTTGCCAGTTCTGTCCTGTAGAGGGCGAACCTCACTTCTCCTTCCAAGAGGAGTCCAAATTCCTTGAATGACTTTTCGTAATCGCTCTGTTGGGCATATACCCTTGCCAGATCGAAACGAGCGTCCTCCATGTCCGGCTTAACCGCCAGGGCGCGTTCCAGCAACTCTCTGGCTAAACCAAGCTTGGATGCGTCAAAAGAATACATGCGCCCCAACATGGCCACACCTAGCGGGTTGTCCGGATCCATGCGCACTACTTCCTTGAACTCTGCTATTGCCCTATCGGTCTCGTGAGCAAAAAACATGGCCATACCCAGCCAGTATCGGGTTACAGAGGATGACGGATATTTCTTGACACATTCTTCGAGAGCTTTGGTAGCGCCTTTCAGATCACCACTTTCAAGTATCTTCTGACCGGAAGCTACACAATTGAAAGCCTCCGCCTCCTGAGACTGAGAAGACGCTGCCTTTGGATTTGCAGCAGTCGTCTGAGCCAAGGATTCCGACTGAAATGCAAACGTGAAACAGCCCAGAGTCCATAAAACGCCGCAGATAATCAGAATCAGACTTTTTTTGCTAGGGGTCATTATCTTCTTCTCCATCATTGGAATTTCTCGTTTAAGAGGATACGGAGTATACATGATGTGACTTTGGAAGTATAAAAAAAAGAGCGACACAATGGTCGCTCTTTCCAAACGGGGGTAAATCCTGTCTGTTCAGTCTAACGATAGAACCTGTAATAGAATTTTCCAAAAAGGTAATTGGTGTCGTAATAACTACCGTACGTCCAGCCTGCGTTGGCGTAATATCCGTAAGCAGTCTTGAAAGAATTCTCAAACGCCCTCACACTGGTGTATGAATTGCGCAAACTGGACTCACTTGCCTTCAGACTGTAAAGTAGCTTTTGAACTTGAGAAGAGGATGTTGTTGTCTGGCCTCCCGTCAGGTAATATCCGATTGCCATCAGTTGCCAGATCGCCTGGGTGGTCTTTAACCCACCGTTGTTTCTGTAATAGTAACCACTACCGTACCAAGACTGAACTGTCCCCGTTTGATTGGCGTAATACTGAAGATTGGCTTTAACGGTCGCTTCTGAATACTTTGTACCATATTTATAAACTACACTACCGGCATACCAAGAGAGTGATTCCGTCAAAAACGTCGTATAGTACAGCATGTTACTGTTCCAACGATTGGCGTTGGTGTAGTTGTAAAACAGTATGTGGGCAGATTCATGGGCTACCACACTGCCCCACTTGGCATAGTCCGAGAAATAGTACCTGTTCAGGTAAATATTCTGAAGACCGCCGTACATGTACCCCGCGGCTCCATCAGCCTTGTTGTAGAAATAAATGTTCATCTGGCCCTTGCGACTGTCATAGCCAATAACCGTTTGAGCGGCCCGATAGGCTTCAGGCAGATAAGTCGCAAGAGATTTGGCCCACGAATACTCGGTCGAATTGTTGTAATTGAGGTTGTAATAGTTGGCTGTATAAATAGCCGAATGAGCAAATAGCGCCGCGGTCACTACTATGGTCACCAGAGTAGCGACTACAAATACCCCCTTCTTTTTACCCCGCGTTTTCATTTGAGCCTCCTCCTGATCTGCGCCGCCAGATCACCATGCTGTTACATTAGACCGATAGACAATACAATTACGTGTTGACAGCGCCCCCAAAAAGTTTTTGTTACAAAAAGACGATACCGGTTAATAAAATTGAATAAAAATGAGCAAAAACCCTACCATGCATACCAGAAAAATGCACAGAATGTATGGCTTGGCTTTAGTGTAAACGTTTTCTCAGGATTGTCAACATGAAAATATCAAAAATTTGGGACAAGCAAAAATATTTTCTGAACGCCGAAAAAATCATCTGATTTTTTTCTTCTGGCATTCAGCTTCAACGCTTTTGGTTATCTGATTCATGTAGTCGTTTATCCAGTCAGCCAGAATCATCTGTTCGTGTTCCGACAGTTTATGAAGTCCTGCCTTCTGAAATACATTCGCTCCGACCATATCCTGAAGATTGACTATTCTTTGCATCATTGCGTTCCCCTCTGAAGATGGCAAGTTTACCACAACTGCGCCTGCGATCATGACCAGAGCGCTTTCCATAAAACGTTTTCTCGTAATTTTCATGAGCTTGTACCTCTATGTGGTTACTGTGTCAAGTCCCTGACAGTTTGTTCCATTTGTGGAACAAATGTGAAATTTCCCAGGAATTAGGAACCAGAAACGTAACCTGATATGCCCTGTCGTCATTTGAAGCATCCAGGGTTTTGGACAGCGCAATATTCCTTATTAATAAAATATATTCCCGTTCCGAGCGGGCGCCAATTAGAGAGTGTGTGTAGCATATAAGCGTCTGTTACCTGAACCGAGGGAGCCTGAATCGGACTACAAGGACCGGGACGTATTCATTTATGGACTATTGTTTTTTTTGTCGCAAAAACCTTTAACAGTTTCATAATTGCCCGCTTGTTGTCCTTGTGGTTTCCAAAACGCTCCGGAAGCGGTTTTAATTCGCATGCCACCGCATGGGCTGTTTGTCCGTTACTATTCCTGATATGAACATTTGCGCCTTTTGCCAGAAGAAGCTTGACCAAATTCATGTCCCTGTTTCTGGAGGCAAACATCAATGCGGTCCACCCGCTATTGTCCGTGGCGTCCACATTTGCCCCTTCAGCAAGAAAAAACTTTACCACATCATATCTGCCGTTACTTGTGGCATGTATCAGAGGGGTGAAACCCTCGGGCGATTCATCGTGAGAATTGATGTTCGCTCCATAACATAAAAGGATTCTAGCCACTCCTATATGGCCGTCGGCAGCGGCCCATCCTAATGCGGATTTACCCAGTGGAGTAGCAGGGAGATTGACGTCGGCGCCATTATCGAGCAATAGCCCGGCCATTTCCGGGAGATTGTTCTTGGATGCAAAACCAAGAGCGGTCAGAGACGTGGCGCCATCAAGAACATTCACATTTGCTCCGTTTTTCAATAATTGTCTGGCTTGACGAATGTGATTTTCATGAACAGCCTTCATGAACTTGACGTCCAAACTATCGGAGCGTGCTGCACACGTGGTCGCGAACCAGGTCATTAGGCATAGCGCACAAACCACCATTTGGAAAAATGCCATGTCGGAACCATTTCGTAATTTCATTCCCTCCCCCAACTCCAACATCTCCAGTAATACCAAGCCTGGAAATTCTATAAATCTTTAAGTCTAACTCATATCCTTTAAACGATTCCCGAGGAATTGACCTCCAACGGATTAACCTCAACAAACGAATATAACTCACCCTCCCATATCACATCTATCGATGAATCTGTAGGTTGGTGGATATTTTGGGAGAAAATCCCGCCTCTTGTCAAGTTGACTCTTCAGAATATTTGTGAGCCGGGAGAGCTTGTCAACAGGTCTATGGTTGCGCCGCCCCCACTCCCGGGGTCGGCGTTGCCCTATACCGGATAACCGTGATAATGTCTCTTGATGTGGATTGTTCATTTTTTATAGAGGTTTCCATGCAGTCGTCCGAAAAAGTCCTGGTAATTGATGATGAGACATCCATACGTGAATCGCTTGAAATGTTCTTGCGAGAGAAAGGCCTGGAGGTAATCCTGGCCAGTTCCGGATATGAGGGGCACAAGAGGTTTGTGGAATCAAATCCGTCGTTAGTCATTCTCGATATCCGCTTACCGGACGTATCGGGATTGGAGATATTGAGAAAAGTAGTTGAACACAACCTGGAAACAAAAGTCATCATGATTACAGCCTATCATGACATGGAAACCACCATAGAGGCAATGCGTCATGGGGCTTTTGACTATATTCACAAACCAATTGACGTGGACGAACTTGAAGATGCCGTATCCAAGTGTCTGACCTTAAACAACTGTTCTATCCCGGAGGGTTCCGTTTCCGGAAATGAACCGGAAGTTCCGGATCATCACAGAATAGTCGGACATACTCAAGCTATGCATTCCCTGTTCAAGACAATAGGTCTAATGTCCCGACACAGGGAGACAATTCTGATCGAGGGTGAGACGGGAAGCGGAAAAGACCTGATAGCTCATGTTATACATGAATCATCTTTCCCCATAACCAGACCTTTCATCACTGTGGATTGCACTACGCTGGTAGAAAGTCTGTTTGAATCTGAACTCTTTGGACATGAGAAAGGCGCTTTCACCGGGGCATCGGAGATCAAGAAGGGACGACTGGAACTGGCTCAGGACGGGACAGTCTTCTTCGATGAGGTCGGGGATTTGACTTTCCCTTTACAGGCCAAGCTTCTTAGGTTTTTGGAATCCCGCGAGTATACGAGGGTTGGTGGACATTTTACCCTCCGTTCCAATGCCAGAATAATTGCAGCCACCAATAGAAGACTTTCAGAAATGGTTGATGAGGGCAAGTTTAGGAAAGATCTCCTTTTTAGACTGGATGTAATGCGCATATACGTGCCACCTCTAAGATACCGCCTGGATGACATTCCTGACCTGATCGGATTTTTTTTATTGAGAATCAACAAGGATTTGGGAACAAGAATAGCTAGGGTGGATGATGAGGCGCTTGAAATGCTACATTCGCATTCCTGGCCTGGAAATGTCAGGGAGCTAAAAAACGTCCTGATCAAGGCTGTCACGAGAACTAGAGGGTCAGTGATCCATTCTGACTGTATTGCATCAATCCTGGGTAATAGGCAGAGATGTGAATCGGGCAGACTCGAGACGAGCGGACTCGACAAGGTTCAGAAACGATATATCATTCAAACTATTGAAGAAACCCGCTGGAACATATCAGAAGCCGCCAGACGGCTAGGCATGAGCCGCCCTACCCTCCGCAAAAAACTAAAATCCTATGGACTCATGAGAAAATAGCCGTTTTTTCCAACTCGAAAAAATCATATTTTCCAGAACTGGAAAAGATTTTTCCAGTATGATTGCTTCACGCTGATGTTGTGGGAGTCCTGAGAGCGGACGCCTACCCGTCAAACAAATGAAACAAATCAAAGGCATAAGTTTTGCATCGACGTAGGGAGTCGTAAATCAATAACTTCAGCGCATCTGAGGAGTGAAGAGATGAACTTGTGTCATGAATGCGTGGGGAAAAACGCTATGCGTATACCAAACCGGCTGGCCATGATCGATGGATCGACCGGTAAAACCTTTACTTATTCTGAAATGAATTCTCAAGTGAACAAGGTGGCCTATGGCCTGAAACAACTAGGGGTTCAAAAGAATGACCGAATAGCCATTTACCTAAGAAACATTCCGGAATTTCTCATAGTTTTCATGGCTATCAGTAAAATCGGCGCTATAGCGGTTCCTTTCAACATTATGCTGAAAAAGATGGAAATTGAATATATTCTAAACCACAGTGAGTCTCGTATAATCTTTGGAATGGCAGAAGAGACGACCGAAAACATCTTTCCCATATTGGATAAACTCCCAAAACTCGAGAAAATCATACTTGTTAACAGCGGTGGCAAAAATGGATTAAGTCCTGTTGAAATCCTCTATGAAACCCTTGTCACTAACAACAGTGAATTTCTCGATACTTTGGACTTATCGGGAGATGATGGTTTGTCCATACTCTACACATCAGGTACCACGGGAAAACCCAAAGGAGTGCTTGCAACTCATGAGAGTTGGTTATCCCAGGCAATGTTGAACGCTTCTCAGGTCGTTCCGATGACTGAAGAGGATTCCATCATTACCGGAGCCCCCATTTTTCATGTTTATGTCGTTCTTACGGCCTTACCGACCCTTTACGCCGGCGCCACTTTCGTCACCCTGGAGAGATTCTTTCCTGACAAGGCGCTGGAGTTAATCACCAAACATAGCCTGACTCATTTCATGGGGACTCCAACGATGTGGGCATACATGATAGAGGAATACCTCAAAAATAAGAAAAAATATGACATATCTAGTTTACGGCTTGGTCAGGCGGCTGGCTCTTCTCTCCCCTCAGAGCTTGGCAGGCAGATTGAGGAGGTGTTTGGGATCAGTCTGGTTGAGTGCTATGGGGCCACCGAATCATCCAGCACTGTGACACATTCGAGATTCGGACATTTTGTTCCTGGTAGTCCGGGTTGGCCAGCGAGAGGTTGGGCTATCATGATTGTTGACAATGACGGCAATGAGCTTCCCAACGGGGAGATAGGCGAATTGTGGATCAAAGGACCGGGGGTGCTAAGAAAATACTGGAACGACCCTGAAAACACGTCGTCAAAAATTCAGGACGGCTGGTGGAAGTCGGGTGATCTTGCATACGTTAGGGGTGATAGAAACTCGGATTGCTGCCTTTATATTGTTGACCGCAAAGACGACATGCTTGTATGTGGCGGATACAATATTTATCCGAGTGAGGTAGAAAACTATCTGGCCCAGCACCCAAAAATTCTGCAGTCAGTGGTAATTGGAATTCCAGACAGGTTGAAAGGTGAGATACCGAAAGCATTCGTGGTTCTTGCCCCTGGTCAGAATTCGACAGAACAGGAAATGATCCAGTGGTCCAAGGAAAATATGGCGGCGTATAAGGCCCCAAGACAGTTTGCTTTTACAACTATGGACGAATTACCCAAGACTGCTACGGGCAAAATACTTAAACGTGAACTAAAACGAATGGAAATAGACAGAATTCAGGCAAATTAGGTCTACTGTAAAACAAACAGATCGAGATTATTCACGCTCCGTGTCGCCACCCCGACTGGTGGCGACCAATAAACAATAAATCTCACTTGTGTTGAAGTAAACTACA
This sequence comes from uncultured Desulfomonile sp., assembly GCA_903896745.1. GTDB lineage: Bacteria > Desulfobacterota > Desulfomonilia > Desulfomonilales > Desulfomonilaceae > CAITZA01. Next base: position 18,935 of record CAITZA010000255.1, read on the forward strand.
TGTTGTCCTGTCAGCATGAATGGTCTCGGGTTGCTTCAACGCTGAATGAGCCGGCAAAAGGCTGACAGAATTAATCATGAGTTTTCAGGAACAGGTAATCAGGCATTTCCAGACTCCATTTGATCGCTGCCGAACGCAACAGAAAAATAATTGCAATAGACAAGAGTTCAATAATCTTGGATTCCGGAATCATTCCTAGCATCAGCATATAAAAAATAGTCCCAAGTAAAATTGGGGTGGCGTACAACTGTCGTGTCATCAGAAGATTGGTTCTCCCTGCCAGTACGTCTCTAAACAGCCCCCCACCTATAGCCGTTATGACCGCTAGCATTACCGGCATGATCGGCAGTCCGAATTTTTGAGCTATTACTTTGTTCGCCGCCTGTATGGCAAAAAGAGCGCATCCCAAGCCATCAAGGTACAACAACAACTGCTGTGTTTTTGTGAAGAAGCTTGGGAGCCAGAACGCGAGGAGGGCGGCCACAAGGGCAACCCAAATGTAGGTCGGATCATCAGCATAAAAAACATTCACCCCTAAAATCAAATCTCGGACCGTTCCACCACCGACGGCTGTCACAATTGCCAACACTACCGCTCCGAAAATATCGATCCCCTTTTCACTGACAGCGAGAACGCCAGTGATTGCAAAAACAGCCGTAGCGACAAGCCCTATGGTGTACTCAGACAATTTGATCTCTCCTGGCTGACAAAATTATTTCCAGTGCGCAAACTCGGAAAGGTATTCCACAGGGCATGTACACCAACATACTAATCCTGTTAATAAATTGTGATCTGAAAGGCTAGGCAGGGTTCCAATGTTCATGAGGATACTATTTTACGAATTATTTCAAACAGTCTTGAAATATCGATAGGTTTCTCCAGAATTGCATCCACGCCCGATTCACTTATCCTGACAGCTTCAAAAGACTGTCCTCCCCAGCCTGTCAGTAAAATAAACGGCGTCTTTGGGCAGGCTTTTTGCCTGCAACAATCCCTGACAATGCGACCAACTTCCCATCCGCTGATTTCAGGCATTCCGAGATCACAGATTATGAGATCAATCTGGCTCTGTTCATAAATCTCAAGTCCTTTTTTCCCTGATTCCGCACAGAAAACGGTCTGATTGTTTGCAGTCAGGAGATCGTTCATGAGCATGAGCGCAGGTTCAGAATCGTCAATAATGAGGATTCTTAGAGAAAGATGAACGGTTGTCGATTTGAGCTTATCGGTGGTGATTTGCCCGGAATGCGCTAACGGCAGGGTTATTGAGAAAGTGGTTCCGACATTTGCCTCACTGTCCACTGAAATAGTTCCTCCATGGCCGCTTATGATGCCATGGCTGACAGCCAACCCCAACCCGGTTCCAGCAACACCTTTCGTGCTAAAGAATGGTTCAAATAAACGTTTCAGATTTTCAGAGCCTATTCCTACACCGGTATCTGAAACCTTGAGATGAACTTGATCTTTGTCACGGTAAGTTTTTATGGATATAATACCACCCAGGGGCATAGCCTCCGCCGAATTTTTTATCAGATTTATCAGTACCTCAAACAACTCGGATTCCTTGCCAAAGACCTCGCATCCTTGTTCCAGATCAAGTCGCATGTCCACATGGATGCCGTCTTTTTCCAGGTTGGTTTTCCACCATGGTGAACTGATCTCTGAGGCATGTTTCACAAGTTGAGATAAATCAAATACTTTTTTGTCAATAACCTTGTCGTTTGCACGTATTTGCGCAAAGCTTTGCAGTCTCTTGACGGTTTCCGAACCAAATTTTGATGATTCCCTTATAAGCTCAAGACTATTTCTGATTTTGGCCGAGTTTCCAGATTCCAGATGCAAGAGAGCCAAATCCGCACCTGACATGATTACCTGAAGCAGGTTGTTGAAATTATGCGCAATCCCGGCTGCCAACTCACCAACGGCCTTAAGGCGCTCGGATCTCATGTTAACATCCGCAGCGGCCCTGATTTCGGTAATGTCTGTCATGAAGTTGAGAGTAGCGGGTTTGCCTTCCCAGCTAATTACAACCGAATTGACCTGAACCCATATATGTCCGCCTTGTTTTCTCACTATCCTGAAAGTTGTTAATCGAGGAAGCGTTCCTTCTGAAATTGCTTCCATGTCTCTTTCAAGAAACATTTGTACGTCGTCAGAGTGAACAAAATGAGCAATGGGAAATTCGGTCAATTCTTCGCCTGAATAACCTGACAGCTCTATACATTTGGGATTAAAGAATTTAATTTTACTATGTTGAATTATGAGAATTATTTCCTGAGCATTTTCGATGAGAGACCTGTACCTGGTAGCAGACTCATCAACGGCCTTGTAAAGTATCGCATTTTCCATTGATATTGCTGCTTGGGCAGACATGACCCTGAGCATTTCAACCCTTTGCTGGGTGAAAGCTCCAATTGTCTGGTTATTTTCGAGGTATAGCAGGGCCGACAAACGTCCTGAACGCATGATGGGAATACAGCAGATTGATCGGGGAGCATATTCACGAATATAAGAGTCCTGAGAGAATATAGATTCGGCTCTGGCGTCATGAATTATGATGGGTTCTTTTACCCTTGCGACATAGTTGATGATGGAAATTGACAACCCCTTGATTTCATCCATGCTGAATGGATTGTCAAGAAACTGGACTGACGAAAAAGTGTCGGCTTTGGCGCAAACAAGCAGAAGATCATCTTCCGGTATGACCAGGAATCCCTTTTCCGCTCCCGCAATCTCAATCACGAGACTCATCAGGCGAGTCAAGAGTTCCTTCAGTACTATTTCTCCGGAAAGCGCCTGTGAAGCTTTGACAACAGCGGCTACGTCGAGAGATTTGCCGTCATTTCGGTCTGAGTCGCCTTCACTGCGACCGGATACCTGTTTAGTCATATAATTCATGTCCAGCAGGTTAGAATGATTCTTTTCCAGATGCCGGACCTTTTCCATTGCCCCCCATCTCAAATAGCAATATCTTGCCTCAACAAGAAATGCGCGGGCGTTGATCGTTTTTCCCAACGACTCGTAATACAAGGCCGTTCTCTCAAGGGCGAGCGCTTCCTCATTCAACAATTCATTCGACTTGGCAAGGTTGACTGCCATTTCATAGTGACCCAAAGCCTTGTACACGTTCCCGTGCGCTCTGGAAAGCTCTGCCTCTACCAGGTGATATTTGTTTGAATAATTCATCGGAGCGTCATTGCTCCATTTTTTTAAGATGCCCTGATTCCGTGAAATTATGGACAAGAATTTTTTCTTCATGTCAGACCTGGATTGATCCAACAGAGCCAGCCTGGCCAAGGAACCGTAGAATGCAGCCAGCGGAACCAACACGGTTCCCTGAGCGCCATCAAGGTATCGCTCTACCACTTCAGCGTTCCTGAGAGCCTCCTCGTAGCATCCGAACAGGTATGCAAGTATAAGCTTGTGTATGTGAGTGGCGAGAATTATGGCCCGCTCATTAAGTCTGAACATCGATGGTAATACCAGTTCCTCGTCAAACGCCTGCCCGGTGAGTTTCAAACAATCTTCCGAATCGCCAATCAAATTTAGAACGGCCTGATGATACAACTGAGCGAGATAAAGAGTTGTTTGCTGGTTTAACTTCCCAATGGCCTTGTTAAAGATGGCTAATTCGCGTTCAAGTTCCTGAAGCTCCTTGCCGGCCGCATATCCCTGGGTGCAAAAAAAGGCTCCGGATAGCGCAGCATATTCAAGGTCTCCAACTTCCATTCCCGAGTTGTATCCGTCACGAAGAGGTTGTAAGCCTGAACGTAACGGTTCACGCCTGATCCTGACAAATGAGTTAAAAATGAAATTGACACGAGTAAAAGCTTCTTTGATATCAAAGCGTTTGACATGCGCCAACGCCATTTCAGAGTATAGGTACCCTGAATTGACATCATCAATTCCTGAACACAGGATCAGCCCGTATGCTGAAAATGCGATAGCTGATTGTTGGGCCATTCCGTATTTCAGAGTCAGCCGAATCATCCTGAAAATTATAATCGGAAAGAGGTTTGGTTGCACTGTATACGCCGCAGGCAAGACTGTGACCATGATTCTTATGGCGGCCAGTTTGTTCGGGTCAGTCATTCCCGGCAGTTTTGAAAGTATGTCCGGGCCAGACATCGATAACAATAACTTGATTCGAAATAGATCAGCAATTACCCTAATTTTTGTGGGTCTTTCCGGAAATGTCATATCTAGCATGGCTAGTACCGGTAAGGCTGTCTTGACAGCTTCAACCCTATTGTTCTGGGCAATGCATGCCTGTATCCTGACCTGATATACCTTGACCTTGTCGAGCAGACTCCTTCCCTCATCAAGGACTCTTGATGAAAGGGATTGCATTTCATCAAACCGGTTGATCAAATAAGCTGATTCAACCGCCTCAACGTGGAGATTGAGGGTTAAATCGTAATCAGTCTTCCATCCGTGTTTCCCAACCAGTTTCAGGCCCATCCTGAAATAGTCCAGAGCCAGTTCATAGGCTGATGAAAGTTTTGCCTTGAGTCCAGCCCCAAGGTTCATTTTCGCAAGATTAAACCTGTCATCATCTTGAGAGATATTGCTAATCGCCAGGTTGAGTTGATTTACAATGTCGAAAATTGCGCCTTCGATTTGATCCGCTGGTGTAAGCGATAGCAGTATCTTCCCTATTTTCTCATGGACAATGAGTCGGTCGGTATCCGAAACAATGGATAATGCGGCTGCCTGAATCTTGTCATGTGAGAACCTGTAATTGTACTCAATGACATTCGGATCATCCGGAAATCGGGTTTCAGGAAATCGTGATGAATCTTCCACCGGAATGATCAGACCTTCTATCACGGCAACACCCAACGCATCCACAACTCTTCCGGGGCTTGTATCAAGAATTCGTGACAGTTTTCTTGTACCAAACTGTGTCCCAAGACATGCAGCGTGTGTCAAGAGTTCCCGAACAAATACAGGAAGCTTCTGGATCCTGGAAGCCATGAGAGTCGCCACGTTGTCGGTAATATTCTGTTTCCGGATCTTTTCAAAATCCCACTCCCAGCGCCCGCTCGACGTATCATATTGTAGAAGGCCCGTTTCATGCAGTGATCTCAGAAACTCTTTCAGGAAAAAAGGATTGCCGCCGGTCTTGCTGTCAACCAGTTGGGCAAGATCAACCACTGTTTCGGACCTTCTCTTGAGCGTATCGGATAACAGGCGGCATATATCGGCAAGCCGCAAGGACTCCAGTTTAAGCATTTCGGGAATGATGCCGGTCTTTTTGATAGCGTCAAGGGTCATCATCAAGGGATGTGAGGAATCTACCTCTTCATCTCTAAACGATGCTATGAGATAAAGATACCTGATTTCAGGATCGACCATTATGAGTTCAAGCATTTTTAGTGAAGACAAATCAGCCCATTGAAGATCATCCAGGAATATCATTAAAGGTGTTTCGGGGCGGCAAAAAACGCGGACAAACTCCTGAAAAACGATTCTGAATCTACTTTGCGTTTCAGTAGGTTCCAGTTCAGGAACCGCGGGCTGAGGTCCAACGATTAGCTCAATATCCGGGATAAAATCCATAATAACCCTGCAGTTTACCCCGAGCGCTTCCAAAAGCCTCGATTTCCACTCCGTCAGAACATCCTGAGGCTGTCCAAGAATCTGCTTGATCAACCCTCTGAACGGGGCGATGACAGAACCGTGGGGGATGTTTCGATGAAGCTGATCAAACTTTCCAGAAGTAAAATATCCTTTTCTGGATGTAATGTTTTTGTACAGTTGATTGACCAGGGATGTTTTTCCTATACCCGCGTTACCAGCGACCAAAGTTAGCCTCTTACCCCCAGAAGCCACCAGTTCATAAGATTCACCCAGTTTCCTGAGTTCATTGTCGCGCCCGTAAAGGCGCCTGGGTATGACAAATCGCTCTGGAATATCCAGAAGCCCTAGTTTAAATGTCTTGTCCGATCCCAATCTTCCAAATCGATGCAAACAAAGTTCCAAATCAGCCTTTATACCATAGGAGCTCTGATAGCGCTCTTCTGCCTCCTTGGAAATCAACTTCATTATGATTTCCGACAGGTTCGAGGGTATACCGGATTTTAGATCGAACGGGGATACAGGTCTTCTCGCTACGTGGCTATGGACAAGCTCAAGCGGATCATCACTTTCAAAGGGAAGCCTACCGGTGAATAACTCGTAAAGAGTCACCCCCAACGAGTAATAATCAGAGCGATAGTCCACAGGCCTGTTTATTCTACCGGTTTGCTCCGGTGAAACATAAGCGAGGGAACTATCCATTTTTTCGAAACTGGCTGACGATTGGGAATCTTCCGAGAAATATGACGCAAGGCTGAAATTAACAAGTCTTATATCCCATGGCTCCAGTTTTACCATTATATTACAGGGGGTGAGGTTCCTGTATAAAATGTTTCTGGCATGAATTTCGCCAAGTCCCGCACAAATCCCAATCGCTATCTTCAGAGACTGTTCAAATGACAGACTTTCCGACCTCATCAAGTTATCCAGAAACATCCCTCCGGCATCTTCATATATTATTACAAGACTGTTATCATACTTGATAAAATCATGAATAACATTTGTGCATGACAGGTTTTCAAGCGCTTTGGATATTCGATATTCCTGCTTGTATTTCAGGATGTCCTGAGGTAAGGGATGGTGTTGTCTGAGGGTCTTTAGAATCACTGGAATGTTATCTGAAGAACGAACAGCCCTGCAAACTATTGAGGACTTGCCATCACGGATGACTTCCAGAATATTGTAGTCGAGGATTCTATCCAAAGGAATCTCCCCGTAACGCCGTCCCCGCTAACCTTTGTCCAAACACCGTAAAAGGTGTATTACTTTTTTAGGGACTAGCGTACGTTCTTGAGGAAACCTGAATCCATCATCGGTGAATATTGTTGTTGAGTAAGAGATTAGCATACAGTAATCTTAAGGGGAATATAAACTTTGTAATGCGAGGAAACGCTGATGCGTCGTTCTCTATTAATAACACTGATTTGCGTAGGATCCGTTTTGTGCGGACTCATTGCTGGATGCAAAAAAGAAGCTGCAAAAAGTGTCACTCCTCCTACCGTAACTGTCATGCAACCGGTGGCTAAGGAAGTTACACGATATCTGGAATATCCGGGGACTACCGAAGCCTTTGAAACAGTGGAAATACGTGCGCGGGTGCCTGGTTTTCTGGAATCAATCAATTTCCAACCGAGACAGAAGGTCAAGTCGGGGGATTTGTTATTTGTCATAGATCCCAGACAATATGACGCAACCGTACGACAGTCCCAAGCTCGACTAGATGCTCAAAAATCCGGTTTGAAACTTGCTCAGATTGAGCTAAAAATGGCTCAACAACTGGAAAGCAAAGAAGCGATAAGCGGTCTGAAACTGGACAAGAAGGTTGCGGAAAGCGAAAAATCTAGCGCGGATGTTGATCTGTCAAAAGCCGACCTGGATAAGGCAAAACTGGATTTGGAATGGTCCAGGGTCACCTCACCCGTAAATGGCCGCGTTAGCCGAAACCTGGTTGATGTTGGAAACCTTGTTGGTTCTACAGAAAAGACGTTACTGACCACTGTCATTAATGACGATTCTATATACGCATATTTTTATCTTAGTGAACTTGATCTCCTCGAAACTTTGAAAGCTAATCCGAAAGCCTCATCAGACACTAGCCAATCATACAAACATATCCCAGTCTATATGAGCCTTGCCAATGAGAATGGATTTCCTCACAACGGGCATCTGGATTTTGTCGATACAAAACTTGACCCTTCTACGGGGACAATCCAGTGTAGGGCAATCTTTTCAAACCCGAACGGGACTCTTTTCCCTGGCATGTTTGTGCGATTAAGAATTCCCTCAGACAAGAAAATGGCGCTGCTGGTTCCTGATGTTGCGGTACAGTTCGATCAGGGGGGTAGTTACGTGCTGGTGGTAGATTCTCACAATAATGTAGAAATGAGGAAAATTAAGTCCTCTCAGACCGAAGACAATATGACAGTGGTAGAAGAAGGGTTGAATCAGGATGATCGAGTCATAACAAAAGGACTGCAGCGAGCTAGACCGGGCTCGGTAGTCAACCCTGTCTCAACCAGATGATATGCAGTGGGCGCCTGTTTACTTGCCACTAATATGACTAGCGCCTGGAACCTGGAATAATAAATGATCAGCCGATTTTTTATCAACCGTCCAATATTTGCTTCGGTGATTTCGATACTGATAGTATTGGCCGGGTCAGTCGCCATATTTTCGCTTCCTGTCGCCCAGTACCCCGACATAACCCCCCCCGTCGTTCAGGTCACTGCGAGCTATCCAGGGGCAGATCCCAAGACAGTTAACGATTCCATAGCGCAACCGATAGAACAGCAGGTTAATGGTGTCGATAACATGCTGTATATGCAAAGTTCATGCGCTAGTGATGGATCATATACGTTAAAAGTGACATTTGAACTTGGCACAGATGTTGACATGGATACCGTCCTGGTCCAGAACAGGGTTCAAATGGCAATGGCCCAACTCCCGGAAGCCGTTCAACAGCAGGGTGTTAATACCAAGAAATCTTCAACCGCTTTTGTGACAATTCTGTCACTGTACTCACCCAACGGTCAATATGACGATCTTTACCTTTCAAATTATGCGACAATAAATTTGAAGGATCGTATTCTCAGACTGAAGGGTGTAGGCGACCTCACAATACTTCCCGGGAAAGACTATTCGATGCGAATCTGGCTTGACCCGGATCGTCTTGCTCATAACGGATTAACTGCCAACGACGTAATCGACAAACTAAAACAACAGAACGTTCAGGTGGCAGCAGGAAAGCTTGGGGGTGAGCCAGCGCCCTCAGGGACAAATTTTCAACTCACCGTCACAACCCTGGGTCGATTGCAAACACCCCAACAGTTTGGCGAGATTGTGTTTAAAGCCGAAGGATCGGGTCGAACCGTCAGGCTTAGAGATGTGGCGCGAGTGGAATTAGGAGGTCAACAATATGACAATTTCTCATTCCTTAATGGCTCCCCTGCAACCACGCTCGTAGTTTTTCAATCTCCCGGATCTAATGCGTTACAGGTAGCAGACTCGATCAAA
>CAITZA010000256.1 GCA_903896745.1 uncultured Desulfomonile sp.
ATTGCAGCAACCAGGGACTTCAATGGAGTAACAGGAAAAATAACCATGAAACCTGATGGAAATGCAATCAAGGCCATGGTCGTCAGCAAGGTTAAGGATGGGAAATTCGCGTACGTCACTACCATAGTGCCTTAATCAAGAGTTTTTCAGATATCTCAATCTAAAATGGTTGTTGCCGCTCTCTGATGGCAGGAAGGGTCATTATTGCAATTAATGACCCATAAGGGGCCGCTGTATTTTTTCGGGAAATAAAATATTGATGCAAGGGTAATTATTGTGGACTTCAGTTTTGCCACACAACAAATAATTTATGGACTTACACTTGGCTGTCTCTACGGTCTCCTGGCCATCGGTTACACCATGGTTTACGGAGTATTGCGGCTAATTAATTTTGCTCATGGTGATTTGCTTATGGTTTCGGCCTATGTGGCTTTTTTTGGAATAATAATATTTAGCCTTCCGTGGCCCTTAGCCTTTGTGGGAGCGGCTGTTTTAACCGCCATGATTGGAATCCTGATAGATCGTGGGGCCTACAAGCCTATTCGAAAAAGTCCAAGGATTAGCGCGCTGATTACGGCCATAGGCGTTTCTTTCTTTTTGGAGAATCTTGCCTTGGTTTTGATTGGCGGCAGGCCCAAGTCATTCCCAACTCCCATGATGTTCAACGGCTCTCTGACGTTGGGGCAACTAAAAATACCGGTTTTATCTCTTTGGGTGTTGGCTGTGACCCTGGTTTTGCTAATTGTAGTGGTTACAATAATTCACAGGACCCGTGTCGGAATGGCTATGAGGGCTCTGTCCCGCGACATCGAAACAGTTTCCTTAATGGGAATAGATGAGAATAGAGTCATTTCTTTTACCTTTGCGCTTGGTTCAGTTTTAGCGGCATTTGGTGGGGTCATGTGGTGCATGAAATACCCGGCGGTGGAACCATTCATGGGAGTGATACCCGGGCTAAAAGCATTTGTCGCAGCAGTTCTGGGCGGTATAGGCAATGTTACAGGCGCTGCCATTGGAGGGCTCATTTTGGGTTTGGCGGAGGTGTTGATAGTCGCGATTGAACCTGATTGGTCCGGCTACAGGGATGCGATCGCTTTCTGCATCATGATAGTCATTTTGCTGACCAGACCGACAGGCATTATGGGTGAAAACCTCCCCGATTAACGTATGAGAACACTTATGAGGATTGCAGCGAATTGCCTGAAGAGAACCCTATAAGAGACAGACTTCTGACCGGTTTGGCTCTAGTTTTTCTTGTAGCCTTTCTATGGTACGCCGACAATTATTTTGGCGCCTATACACAGAGAATCCTCAATAATATTGCCATATTTATAATACTTGCCGTAAGTTACAACCTGATTAATGGTATCACCGGCCAGTTTTCACTGGAGCCCAATGCCTTTCTTGCAGTAGGCGCTTATACCAGCGCTATTTTTACCCTGTCTCCAGAAGAAAAAATTCGATCGTTCATCATTGAGCCAATGATATGGCCTTTGTCTGATATGAGTTTATCCTTCCCTGCTTCCCTTTTGCTTGCGGGCCTGGTTACGGCCCTGATGGCATTATTAATGGCCATTCCCGTTTTTAGGGTGCGTGGAGATTATCTTGCCATTGTAACTCTGGGATTTGGTGAAGTCATCCAGGTGGTGGCTAACAATATAATTCCAGTTACCAACGGTCCTCTTGGAATAAAGGGGCTGACCCCCCACACCAATATTTGGTGGAGTTGGGGCATTTGTATCTTTACGGTTTTTTGTGTCGTGAGGCTGGTGAATTCGTCATACGGACGGGCCATGAAAGCGGTTCGTGAGGATGAAACAGCGGCTCAGGCGATGGGTATCAACGCCTTCCGTATAAAAACCCTGGCGTTTACTTTTAGCGCTTTTTTTGAGGGAGTCGCTGGCGGACTTCTTGCCCACCTCATTACCACGATATCTCCATCGCTATTTACTTTCATGCTCACCTTCAATCTACTTATCATAATTGTTGTTGGAGGTTTGGGAAGCACTACAGGGGCTATCATATCGGCCATATTGATTACCTGGGGTGGAGAGGCGTTACGGATCGTTGAGGAGCCAGCCAGTATTTTTGGATTTCAGTATGAGGGCGTGCCAGGGATGAGAATGGTTTTATTTAGCGTCATTCTGATTTTTGTGATGTTGTTCGCCCGGCAGGGTTTAATGGGAAGAAATGAGTTTCGGTGGCTCAAATTGATAGCATGGTTCGAGAGGTTGACTAAAACCGGGGCTAAAGCCAAATGAACGAAAACCTTCTCCAAATACAGGGTCTGGTAGTTCAATTCGGTGGGATATGTGCGGTCAACCATCTGAATCTGAGCATAAACAGGTCTGAGATCATCGGTTTGATCGGCCCGAATGGGGCGGGTAAAACAACAGCGTTCAATGTCATTACCGGGATAGTAAAACCTGCGAGTGGCAATTTGTTTTTTCTGGAACAGGAGATAACGGGGAAACCAACCCCGGTGATTGCGCGAAAAGGCATAGCGCGCACGTTTCAGAACATAAGATTATACGATGATCTGACGGTTATTGAAAATGTGATGGTGGCGGCTCACTGCGCGATTTCTTACTCATTTCCGGAGGCCATAATCGGCTTTGGACGTTTTGGCAAAGATGAAAGGCGTATCAAAAGCCGGGCTCGGGATTTGTTGGAACTTATGGGGCTGGCGCATCTTGGAGGCGAAAAAGCCAATTCATTACCTTACGGTTCCCAACGAAAACTTGAGATTGCCAGAGCGCTTGCGTTGGAACCCAAACTGCTGCTTCTTGATGAGCCTGTTGCAGGAATGAACCCCACGGAAACCTCGGAGTTCGGCGAATTTGTGTTGAAACTCAGGAAGGACATGTCACTGGGTATAGGACTCATTGAACATGACATGAGTTTTGTGATGCATGTCTGTGACAGGATCAAGGTTATTGATCATGGTGTTGAGATAGCATGGGGCGTTCCCCACGAAATACGCAATAATGAAAAGGTCATAAAAGCCTACCTTGGAGAAGGCTGAGAAAATACAGGCGCTTTTGAAATGCTGCAAATCGAGGACTTACATGTAAGCTACGGCGGAATAAAGGCCCTTAAGGGGATTTCGATAGAAGTGGGTAAGGGTGAAATAGTTTCGCTGTTAGGTTCTAATGGCGCCGGCAAGAGCACTACGGTTCGAGCCATATCCGGGTTGGTGTCAATCGGCTCAGGTGAAATAAACTTCAAGGGGATCAGGCTCAAAGGCATGAGCGCTCATAAAATCCAGAAACTTGGGTTGGCTCATGTCCCTGAGGGAAGAAAAATTTTCTCAAATTTAACTGTTAATGAAAATTTGCTGATGGGCGCATACAACAACCGGGACAAATCCGATATCAGAAGCTTGTTAGAACTTTTTTTCCGGAGATTTCCCGCTATGGATTGCAAACGGGAGCAGCTGGCGGGGACTCTGTCCGGAGGGGAGCAGCAGATGCTTGCGATTGGGCGGGCGATGATGTCCAAACCCGAACTGCTCGTTATGGACGAGCCGTCGTTAGGTCTAGCCCCCTTGGTCGTGAACGACGTGTTCAATATCATCGAAGGGATTAGAAAAGAGGGGACAACAGTTCTATTGATCGAACAAAACGCCAATGCGGCTCTTAAAATTTCCGATTACGCTTTCTTGCTGGAAAATGGCCGGATATTGCTTGAGGGTACGGGTGTGGAACTCCTGAATGATCCACGTGTGAGGGCTGCATACCTTGGTGGCGCAGAGGATAAAGCGGATTCTGATAAGTGAATTATGAAAAAAAGTTCATTTGACTATTTCATTAACAACAAAAAACCTAAGAAGATGCTTGACTCTTTTTGTGAGTACTGATAGCAAGAAGCCGGCCTCAACCTCGGGGGAGGGAGGGGCCGTTTAACCGGCGAACCGGAGGGCGAGTTTAACAGCCTCCTCTCCGGTTTATTTTATCAGCTGTCTTCGTTCGTTTTACCCTTACTTCGACATTCGTCACTTTACATCAAGTTAATAATGTCTTATAAGAATAAGCTACGCTATTGTAATCTCAGTTCTTCAGCGCATGTAGAAGGGTTTTTTACAGAAAGAGTGTGAAATGGTTGGAAAGGCAAAGGCAGAGGTAGCTGATCACAAAACCCAGCGAACCCTCCTTCAGGAATACACAGAAGCTTTAGTGGTGGCCATAATACTGGCTATTTTAATCAGGGCCCTTTTTGTTCAGGCCTTTAAGATTCCTTCTGGTTCAATGGAACCGACCCTTCTGATTGGCGATCATATTCTGGTTAATAAACTGCTTTACGGTGTCAGGGTTCCATTCACAGACAAACGCTGGCCGGCAATTTTCAAACCTGAAAGAGGGGATGTAATCGTATTTGTCTATCCTGAGGACAGGACGAAAGATTTCATCAAGCGTGTTGTAGCTGTTGGGGGAGACACCGTAGAGATAAGGAACAAGCGTCTGTATGTTAACGGAGAAGAGACGCCAATGCCTCAGGCCCGACATTACAGCAACGTTACAGTTCCGGGAGACATAAGTCCGCGGGATAATCTGGCCCTGACAAAAGTGCCTGACGATTTTCTTTTTGTGCTGGGAGATAACAGGGACTTTAGCCATGACAGCCGGTTCTGGGGATTTGTGCCTCTGGAGGATGTTAAGGGCAAGGCGTTTCTGATATATTATTCGGCACAGGATTTCCCGGACGTGCGATGGGGCAGGATATTCAACTGGATCAGGTAATCGGGCAGGATTCCCTGTATCCTCCGGTTATTTTGGGGGATATTTTCAATTTTCCGAGCTCATCTTCCAGGAACTTCAGGAAAGACTGGCATAGTGGGCAAATCTGGCGATGTCTTCTGGAGACCGTGTAAAGCGGTCTCACGAATCGGACCCCTCTGATTGTCGTTGTGGCCAGCGATCCGGTAAGCAGTTCATACGAAACCGCGTGAACTGACATGAACGATATTCCGATTCCGGATTTTACGCCCTGTTTGACCGCTTCAGCGTCACCCATCTCTGCCGCCACATTTAATTTTGAAACATCAAATCCGTTTTCTGAGAGGATTCTCATGGCTACTGCGAGAGTTCCCGATCCTTTTTGCCTTAAGACCACCGGCTCGCCTTCCAACTCATGCAGGCCTATTGATTTAAGACCGGCCCAGGGATGTTCAGGCGCCATTACCGGAACAAGTTCGTCAAGACACAACTCGGTAAAAACAAGTTTTTTATCATTTCGTGACGAGCCGACAAATCCAACCTCAAGAGATCCTTCAATCACCTGATCGATAATTTCAGACGTAGCTGAAATCCTGAGCATTATCTGGACAGCGGGATTATTTGACTTGAAGGCGCCGAGGTATTTAGGCAGGACATAAGCTCCCGGCACGCTACTGGCCCCAACCAGCAGAGTTCCCGACATCTTTCCGTTGAACTGCTCGAGCGCCTGAATGGCATCGACGTAGGTCTTGACTATCTGTCTGGCGTACTGACCAAACACTTTTCCAGCCGGTGTGGGCCCAACTTCCCTTCCGAGCCTGTCTACGAGACGTTCACTTAAAGACTCTTCAAGACACCTGATGTGTTCGCTTACCGTAGGTTGAGACAGATTGAGCGCTTCAGCCGCCTTGGTAAAGCTTCTCAATTCGATGACCTTCAGGAAGACCTCTAACCGACGAATATCCATTCAAATAAATCCCGGTTTTACGCTCTACCCTACAATCAGAGGCCCGATTGACCGCGCCTGTTAATCGCGTATGAGCCTTGAGGGGCTCTGAACGGCATCATCAATATGTCCATCAGACCGAGTCTGTCGGGGTTTCTGAATTGTTTGAGGCCAATGGTCATGTCGGTGTGTCCATTCAAGGGCTGGCTTCTGTAAGTTCCCATGAGACGATCCCACCATGGCAGGTTAAAACCATAATTGCTGTTTGTTTCTATAGGCAGGACCGAATGATGAACCCGATGCATATCCGGTGTTACCACGAAGAGTCGCAAAATAGCGTCAAGACCGATGGGCAGCTTTATATTCCCATGGTTGAACATGGCTGTGCCATTCAGGAGGACTTCGAAAATTATTACTGCAAGCGGGGGAGCGCCCGATACGATAATCGCAGCAGCCTTTATCAGCATTGACAGAAACATTTCAACAGGGTGAAAACGTGTCCCTGTAGTCACGTCAATATCCATGTCAGCGTGATGCATCATGTGCAAACGCCATAATGTCGGAACGGCGTGAAACATTACGTGCTGAAGATAGATTACAAAATCCAGGAAAAGCACTGACAAAATAACAGCAAGCCAGTAAGGCGCGGAAAGGTTGTTAAGGATACCCCAGTTGCGGTCTGAAACAAGTACGGCTATTCCAACAGCGCCCGCTGAAAAGAAAAGACGGATGAACACGGTGTTAACCGCGATGATACCGATATTGGCAAACCAGCGGCCCCGCTTCGAAGTTGTAAGACGTCTTCTGGGGACAATCATCTCTGCTATGCCGACAGCAGAAAATATTCCCAGAAAGAATGCTATCCTTATTGCCGCCTCGTTGCTGGATACGAACTCTGTCATCTATAAAATTCCCCAAAACACATAAACTGGCTTATCTGACCCGAGGCGCCAATTTACAGGCGCCTCCTATGTTCCGGCACAATTTCCAAATTCCACAGACCATCATCCATTGGAGCCGGCATGTTTTCAGGCAGCGGCTAAAGCTCTTGCCGGCCAAGTAGTATTTCAATCATTCTGGAGGCTTCTGGAACTATCTTTCCTGAAGCGGCCGCAGCCATTTCGCTAAAACCAATGGTGGGTTCACCCGAATACTTGTTCCAGGACTCTGAATCCAGAAACAGGAATGGCACCATGCCACTTTCATGAACCCGGGTTGTCACTGGAGTCTGGTGGTCGGGCATGATAAGTATTTTCCAGGATGGGAATTGTTTCAGGCCCTCCATGACCGGTGTGAGTATTTTTTCATCAAAATCCTCAATGGCCTTTATCTTGAGGTCCTTCTGTCCCGAGTGTCCTGCTTCGTCCGGCGCTTCTACGTGCAAAAAG
>CAITZA010000257.1 GCA_903896745.1 uncultured Desulfomonile sp.
AACATTGACATGTTCAGGATGACGGTCCCCAAAAATATCAATCTCAAGGTCGATCGTTCTTCTGACAACATATTTGTCAAAGCAGATGTGAGCCAGGTTCAACAAGTTATCATGAATTTACTGATTAACGCTTCCGAGGCCATCAACGGTAATAACGGCGCCATCGAGATCACCACCGGCGCTAAATATTGTAATGAATCAATTCTTTCCGAAAACCTTTTGCCAGAAAAGCCTCAGCCTCAGGACATGGCTTTCATCATGGTGCGAGATGACGGAGTGGGAATGGACGCTGAAACAGTTGAGCGAATATTTGACCCTTTTTTCTCCACAAAATTCGTTGGTCGGGGTTTAGGAATGTCGGTGGTTCATGGGGTTGTCAGAGGACACCATGGCGCTGTCACAGTTGATAGCCAGCCCGGCGCCGGAACCACCGTCACTGTATATTTACCCCTGCTTGACAGGAAAGCAAGTGTGGACAAAAGCCAGAACAATGCCGAAACAGATAATATATCCGCCAGGGAAAAGGCATCAGAGGCCAGGAAATTTTCTGTCCTGGTAGTTGACGACGAACAGATTGTCCTGGAACTTGTTCTGACCCAGCTTCAGCACCTGGGATGTGAAACCTTTTCAGCCACGAATGGCAAAGAAGCCATAGATGTGTTCATGAAGAATCCTCTGATCAATCTTGTGATTCTTGATTTAGTCATGCCCGAAATGGGTGGCGCAGAAGCTTTTCACAGGCTGATGAAACTAAATCCGGAATTGAAGATCGTTATGTGTAGCGGTTACAAGGAGGAACATTTCAAGGATGAATTCAAAACAGGATTGCAGCCCATCGCATTCCTGGACAAGCCTTATCGATTTTCTACCTTGAAAAACATGATTGAGCGATTAAAAAATGACCCATGTTCGAAGACCGGCGCAGCGGATTTCTCAGCAGTATGACCTGGAGAGGACGTTTTCTTTACTGAATTTACAGAGGCCTGATTGTGGTTGGATTCTTCTTTCAGGGATTCATGGAAGGCAGGACTTCTCAAACCACTTGAAGGGTCGGACAATTTGATATAATTTCTGATCATACGCATGGTCGTCATTATCACACTAATTAATTATAGCGTCGGGCCGGAAGGTTTTTTCAGATGGAGGAAGATAAAAAATCTCGGGGGCAGCTCATTGCGGAGCTGAACGACCTATGTTCCAGCTCGCAGCAAATCGAGGTCTGCCCGACGGAAATAACTTTACCTGAATCAAGATATTGCGAGATCCTTAGTAGTTTATCTGAACCGGCTTATGTCATTCAGGATGGATGTATAAAATTCGTCAACGCCGCTTGCCTTGAAATGAGCGGTTATTCCGAAGAAGAACTGGTCAACAGGAACCCCATAGAAACTTTCGTCTACCGGGAGGATCAGGAAATTGTTCTCAAACAATCTCTGCGGCGATTAAGGGGAGACATAACTCCTCATAAATATGACTTCAGGCTCATCTGCAAGGATGGTTCGTTGAAATGGGTAGAATTGAAAACCACCATGATCCTGTGGGAAGGCAGGCCTGCCGGTTTGGCCATCGCTACCGACGTGAGCGACGCAAAACGGCTCCAGGAAGCCCTGAGATCCAGCGAAGCAAGGTTTCGTAACCTGTTCGAGACTTCAAACGATGCTATCCTGTTGTCCGATAGAACCACGTTTCTCGAATGTAATCCCAAGGCTGTAGAGATATTCGGCTGTCTGGACCAAAAGGATATCGTCGGACATTCGATAACGGAATTTCTGCCGGAATGGCAACCTGACGGTACAAATTCCGCAGCGTTGGGCCAACAATACATGAAAGCGGCTTTCGACAATGTCCCTCAAACATTTTACTTCAGACATCGTCGCAAAAATGGTTCTGAATTTGACGCTGAAGTCACTTTTAGCCTCCTCACTATTGATAACAAGCCTTACCTGCAGGGCAGGGTCAGGGATATTACCAGTCAGAAACTTGCGGAAGAGGCTTTAAGGGAGAGCGAGGCCAAGTATAGACTCCTAGCTGAAAACACTCGAGATGTGATATGGCAACTGAACCTCGACCTTATCTTCACGTATGTCAACCCGGCGATTCTGGAAATGACCGGCTTTACCACTTCCGAGTGGATAGGCAGCAGGCTTGCGGACCATTGTGATGAGCTGAACTTTGCCATGATGTCTCGGGTGGTGTCAGATGAAATATCCAGAGGAACTGAAGCTTCAGGGTTTACAATAGAAGCTGTATTGATCACGAAAAACAACCGGCCCTTCACGGCAGAGATTGTTGGCAAGATTTTACTTGATGAGAAGGGAAGGCCTGTAGCCTTACAAGGTGTTACCCGGGACATTTCCGACCGTAAGCGAGACGAGGAGGCCCGCATAGAGTTCCAGAAAAGTGTCATCCACGCCCAGAAATTAGAAAGCCTGTCTGTGATGGCAGGCGGAATAGCTCACGATTTCAATAACCAGTTAATGGCCGTGCTTGGTAACCTGGAACTGGTTCTGGATGATCTGCCTCCCGAATCTCAGGCGAGAAAGCTTGTGGCGAACGCATTCAGCGCTGCTGAACGTTCGGCTCAACTCTCCGGGCAAATGCTTACATATACCGGCAGCCACCTATACAAGCCCGTAGACATTGATCTTAGCAGTCTGGTAACCAAAAGTCTGGCTCTTTTTAAATTGCAGGTTTCCGAACATGTCAACCTGATGGTGAATACCTTCGACGGGATACCTTCTTTCAAGGGAGATACCGCTCAAATCCGGCGTCTTATCACAAACATCATATTGAACGCGTCTGAGGCTATTTCCGATAAACCCGGCGAGGTTCATCTCAGTACAGGAATGATGGACTGTGATGAAGCTTACCTTAGCAACAGCCTTCTGGCTGAAAAACCTGCCACAGGTCGGTTTGTCTATGTGGAAGTTACTGACTCAGGTTGCGGCATGAATACCGAAACGATCCAGAAAATGTTCGATCCTTTTTTCACAACCAAATTTGCCGGACGTGGCCTTGGCTTGGCTGAGGTAATCGGAACAGTTAAAGGGCATCGAGGCGCAATTGTGGTCAACAGTCAGATCGGAGTCGGAACCACGGTTCGTGTCCTTTTTCCAGCCCCACTCATGGACATTTCGCCATCAATCGATGCTATTCGCCCTCCGAGCCCAGCAGATGCGAAAACCTATTCATCATCCGACAAAAAAAATGTGCTGGTTGTCGATGATGAAAAACAGGTCCTTGAAATGGTTTCGACATGGCTGCGACATCTGGGATATGATGTAATTGAGGCGTCGGATGGCGAACAGGCCGTTAATATTGTCAGGAACAGGTTCAATGAAATCGATCTGGTGATCCTTGACTTCGTGATGCCAAAAATGAACGGGGTTGAAGCGTTTGCAGAGATGCTGAAGATCAAGGGCGACATAAAGGTCATTCTCTCCAGTGGTTATGCTGAAGATGATGTGATGGGAAATTTTGGAGATCAGCGTCCCGCATGTGTTTTACATAAACCCTACAAAATGGCCAAACTAAAAAAAGAGCTTGAAAGATTGCTCGACCCCGTTGCCGTAATTGATCGTTAATCCGAAATAGGGTTTAACCCCTCATGGACAGGAAGTCACAGTTATTGGCAGTCACTACAGAGCGCTGGCGTTTTGGGTAAACTTTGTCGGAACGAAACTGAAATTGAAGATGGACTACCCCGCCGCCGATCGTTCATTACGACGACGGGCCTGGACAAATCGCGGAATTGGCTGAACAGACACATCCAGAGTGGAGAAGTAACCAGTTGCTATTTAAAACTATCTAACCATCATATCAATTTATTTGTCTTCTGGTAGCCGTTAATATGGCAAACACGATGAAAATCTAGAGGATTTGGCGTCGCGGCTTACCGCAGTTCCAGCATTCGGAAAACTGTCCTTCAACCTCTTCCATGCAATTGGAGCAAACCCATGTTTCGTCGGTTTCAGGAGGTAGGGTATCGATTGTTTCGATCAACTTCAGCGCGTGTTCAAATTCTTGGTCTGAAACCCATAATTCAGGGCAACACCCCATTCCACCTATGCCGACATTGAGATTCTCGCTCCTGATGGTAGACTTGATACCGTTGAGCTTCAACACATTGTGCAAATTCTCAACTATAGGCAGGACATCATGGCTGAATATTTTTTTCATGACTGATTACCTTTGAGTATTCGGGTCCTTCGGCCATTATAGACCATGTGATAACACAAATTCTAGTTTAACCTGGTGTTGCGGATTCCCTGTTTTCGTTGATCAAAGGCTATCATAATGCATCCTATAGAAAGAATCATCAATACCGATATGCCTGTCACTCACAATAAGTCCTGCGAAAACCATTTACCCTGATAGTGACATTTTTTCAGGGTGTGATACATTGGCGTAAGTACAAATCAAGAACCGGGCGTCGTCAGTTTCCGGGTGCGCCAGACTTCAGATTGAACTAATGGTTTAGCTTCTTTTGGTATATATAAATCAATTTTTACCGGCAGGGTTTGAAACGTGAAAAAAAAGTTGTTCTCCATACGTAAAATGAACCGCGAAGATTTGGACGTTGCAATAGACTGGGCCGCCACAGAGGGTTGGAATCCCGGGAAACATGACGCTGAATGTTTTTATAGAACAGACCCGAATGGCTTTTTTATTGGCCTTCTTGACAACGAACCCATAGCAATGGTTTCAGCCGTGCCTTACGGAGAGGCTTACGGTTTCATGGGTTTCTACATAGTTCAACCACAATATCGCAATTCTGGCTACGGGTTGGAAATGTGGGAGGCTGGTTTGAAATATCTCGGCAAACGCACTATTGGTCTTGATAGTGTGAGACCTGATCTTGTGTCACATAAAAAACCAGAATTTAAACCTGTATGTGTCAATTTCAGGTTCAAATGGGTCAAGAAC
>CAITZA010000258.1 GCA_903896745.1 uncultured Desulfomonile sp.
AAGTCGCTTCATCACCGCCTGAACCCCTCCAGCCATGTCAAGGTCTTCCATGTGATTGGAACCGCCTGGAGAGAGCGAACAAATATGCGGGGTTGTCTGACAAATCCGGTCAAAGAGCTCAAGACCAATGTTTACATCAGCCTCATTTGCAATCGCCGGAACATGCAACACGGTGTTTGTGGAACATCCCAGTGCCATATCTACCGCTATGGCGTTACGAAAAGCCTGTTCCGTTGCTATGTCGCGCGGCCTGATATTTTTGTTAACCAGTTCTACCACTTTCATGCCCGCCTGTTTTGCAAGCCTGATTCTTGCCGCATGAACGGCCGGAATGGATCCATTACCCGGAAGCCCAAGTCCTAAGGCTTCCGTCAGGCAATTCATGGAGTTTGCCGTAAACATGCCTGCGCATGAACCACACCCCGGACACGCCCTATCCTCAAGCTCACATAGTTCATCCATGGTCATGTGATTCGATTTTACCCTGCCCACCGCCTCAAAAACGGTTATTACATCGGTTTTGGCGCCGTGATACCTGCCTGTGAGCATGGGACCGCCGCTAATCACCACTGATGGGATGTTCAGCCTGAGAGTAGCCATTAACATGCCGGGCACTATCTTGTCACAGTTTGGTATCAGGATAAGGCCGTCAAAAGGATGGGCCATCGTCATTATTTCAATCGAGTCGGCTATCAGTTCACGTGAGGCCAGAGAGTATCGCATGCCTTCGTGACCCATGGCCAAACCGTCGCAAACCCCGATTGTGCAGAACTCCATGGGGGTTCCTCCGGCCATCCTGATGCCGGCTTTTACCGCTTCGGCTATCCTGTGAAGATGTATATGACCTGGAACCACTTCATTTGCAGAGTTTGCTACTCCTATCAAAGGACCGGCTATTTCTTCGTCGGTCATTCCCATAGCTTTCATCAAGGCTCTGGATGGGGCCCGGCCAAGGCCGCCCTTCATTAAATCGCTTCTCAATTGTTCCTCCAGTAACGCTTTCCAAAAGAGATATTGTCCATGCGTAAGGTATGATGTGAATCCAATTTTTCCCTGTTTAATACTGAATCAAAAATAGGGGCTTGACCCTGAGATCAGCCCCTAATTGTGGAAATTGCTATTTGTCTAATTGTCCTGATTATTTCGCTGGGTTAAGAATTTTAGCCACCGGTGGCGCCTGTATTCTTTCATAGATCGGTAGTTCTCCGATCAGTGGTCTGGCGTAATTCTTGAACGCGGTAGTTACATTGTTTACTCCGTCAATAAAAGCGTCGGGCATGGATTTGGTTTCCTTGGCCACATCCTGAAGCGGAGTAAGATTGTATCTGACGCTATAATCTCCTACTCTTTCAATTGTGATTGAACCGTCAATCCGATGCCATGCCGCTATCTGGACGGCACGTTCCCCGACTTCACGCGCCTCGTTAGCGTCAACAGAACTTACACAGCCGAGGAAGGAGCGTTGCAGGTAGCCAAAAGTGTCAGACCGGACCCGCTTGATTTTTAACTTGTCCTTGACTAGATCGGACAATGCGTCGCCGAGGGACGTGCTACCGGATAATTGAACATTTCCGTGGGAATCGCGTTCCACCTCTTTTACCAGAGTTGCGGCAATGGCGTTTCCATTCTTGTCCTGAATACCTTCCGAAACCGCTACGACTACACGCCCGTATTTTTTGTATGCAGCGTCCACGCTTCCGAGGAATTCTTCGGAATCAAAGGATCGTTCGGGCACGTAAATCAAATGTGGCCCATCATCATCATATTTTCGAGCAAAAACGGAGGCCGCTGTAAGGAAACCCGCGTGTCTTCCCATTACTACGCCGATATATACGCCGGGTAGTGACCTGTTGTCCAGATTGACACCCATGAAGGCCTGTGCCACAAACTTTGCGGCTGACCCGTAACCGGGACAGTGGTCGGTAACCCTGAGGTCATTATCAATTGTCTTGGGAATATGCACCACGCGAAGCTCATAACCGGCTTCCATTGCGAACTTGTTGACTATTCTGCATGTTTCGGCCGAATCATTTCCTCCGACATAAAAGAAGTAATGAACCCCGTGGGCCTTGCAAACATCGAAAATGCGCTTGCAATATTCTTCGTTCGGTTTAACGCGCGTGCTTCGTATGCCTGCGCCCGGTGTCATGGCCACCATCTCAAGATTGTTTCCCGTGGCTTCAGTCAGATTGACCAACTGTTCTTCCACGAGACCTTCAACGCCCCTAAATGCTCCATAAAACTGTGTAATGTTGGGATATTGCCTTGCCTGAAGGACTGCCCCCACCAATGACTGGTTGATTACGGCGGTAGGTCCGCCTCCCATTGCTATAATTGCTTTGCCTGTCAATTTATCCATATATTCAACCCTCCTGTTCAGACCGTAAATCATTTTTTTATTAATTGGGTTTTCACTCCTTTGATTAAAGATTACGAAAAAGATAAACTGTTGTCATGGAAAATAATGATTCAAAGGTGGATTATCTGAAAGTAATTGATCAGTTCAACATGTTGGACATTGATCAAAAACTGGAAATTTTTGGGAAACTTCCTTCCAAAGCGCGTGAAGACCTTATCAATGTCATTTTGAGACCAACTGAGATTATCAGAAGAATTTCGGAAGAAGAGATGTTTTTCACTATCAAGGATTTAGGGGAAGAAAACGCTGAAAAGCTCATAGCGCTTACTACCGGTCGTCAATTGCTTTATCTGCTGGATATAGATCTTTGGACCAGAAACGATCTTGACATTAGGTCTTGCGCAAAATGGATCGGGATTCTTGCCGGCATAGGTGATGACAAGATGCTTCAGTTCATTCAGGTGTCAGACCCTGAACTTCTCTGCTCAATATTAAACCGACTGATACGGGTGACACTGAAAAATCCCGATATTGATTTGACCGAGCAACTGGATTACCTACCGCCGTTCACCCGGGACAACCACTTTTTCATAGACTTCCTCATACCCGACGCAGAAGAGCCGGTAAAAGATTTTCTGGACTGTCTTTTCAGATACGATTCAGCCTATTACATGAAACTTGTTCAAACCCTGTCCGTTGGATGGCTGCCTGAGTATGAGGACACAGCTTACAGGTGGCGTTCGGCGCGTCTGGCGGATCATGGCTTTCCTGATCTTGATGAAGCCCTCGATATTTATTCGCTGTTTAACCCCGCACTGATCAGGGTGTCTTCCAATGATTGCTTCTTTCCTGATCGAGTGTCGGATTCTGAAAATCGTAAACTGCTCAAATATCCGATAATGGTTTTGTCGGGCGCAAACCTCTTCGAACAAACCATAAACGGGATTGACGATCCTGAGCTGATGGACAGGATAACTTCGGAGCTCGCGCATGTCGCGAACAAAGTCATGGTCGCCGATGGCAAGAACGCCAGCTCGAACGGGGACTTAAAAAGCAGTCTGGAAAAAACGGCTTCTTATATTAATCTTGCGATGGAGGAGCTTGTTTCCCGCGAAAATGTTTCGGCGATGGATTTGATGATGTTTAACCATGTAGAACACCTTTTCAGGCATGCATTTACGCTGATAATGAAACTACAGTATGAGGCTCGTGTTTTTCTGGATAAGAGCGATGGTGGCCTTGAGAATCTTGGAACACCTTTGGCGCCGCTGTTAAAAGGATTGTTGGGGAAGCGTCCGGTATTTGACCTTGGAGGCAAGGATTCCGAAGGCTCGCGTGACTTCCGGTTTGTGTCTGATCTGGAACTAATAAGAAACTTAATTAAGATGGAAGCGGAGGCGGAACACTGGGAAGTTTTGTAATTGGGATATGAATATTTGAAATTACTGGTTTTTTTCAATTAATATAACTATTGGATCGATAATGGCGTTTATATTGCTAATTAACCGGTTTGTGTTCTTGCAAAAATATAAATATTGGTCTAAATTTATCTATCGCCTATCCACCTTCTGTACATAGTCAATAATCGGGAGACAAAACAAATGTCAGAATTTGAGCCTATCATAGTAGCGTTTTGTTGCCACTATTGCGCGTATGGCGCCGCTGATCTGGCTGGTAGTATGAGACTGGAATATCCGCCAAACATACGCGTTGTTCGTCTTCCCTGTACTGGAAAAGTAACTCCTGTTTTTCTTTTAAGAGCCTTTGAAAAAGGAGCGGATGGAGTTTATGTGGCTGGTTGCCTTGAGGGTGACTGCCATTTCATCCATGGTAATCTGGTGGCTAAACCGAGGGTAAATTTTACCAAGAAACTGATTCAGGAAGTTGGTTTGGAACCTGAGCGCCTTGAGATGTTCAACATGAGCGCGGCTATGGGGCCGAAATTTGCTGAAGTAGCGCGTGAATTCTATGACAGGATAAAACAGTTGGGACCCAGTCCCTTAAACAAGAAATATCATGGCGCCAGCGCAGCGGCCTGAGTTTAATCCTTCTGTCCTCAGGAACGACCTATTGGAGGCATAAAATGGTCATTGGAGAAAGAAAACCTTTTGACGAAATCATGAAAATGATCGAGGGTCATAACAAGATAATGGTTCTTGGTTGCGGCGGCTGCGTCACCGTTTGTCTTACGGGCGGACATGACGAAGTCAGAGTGCTCTCCAGTCAATTAAGAATGGCGCGAGACAAGGATGGAAAGCCTGTTGAAATAATCGAGAAAACAATCGAGCGACAATGTGATCCAGAATACATAGAGGGAGTTCAGGCATTGCTGCCGGAAGTTGACGCCATTTTATCCATGGCATGTGGCGCGGGTGTAAACTTTATGGCTGAAACATATTCCGGAATGGCCGTATATCCCGCTCTTAACACTACGTTTGTCGGTGGCTCCAAGAAGGAAGGCTATTATGTGGAGCGCTGCCAGACATGCGGTGACTGCAAACTCTATTTTACCGCCGGCATCTGTCCAATAGCCAGATGTTCCAAGAGTCTTTTGAATGGGCCGTGTGGCGGTTCGACAAAGGGTAAATGCGAAATTGACTCTGAAGTTGATTGCGCCTGGCAGTTGATAATAGACCGCCTCAAATCATTGAACCAGATGGACCGCTACGAAGATTTTATGGCTGTAAATGACTGGAGATCCAACAGAGATGGAGGCCCACGCAAAATGATCAGGGAGGACTTTCAAAGATGAGCGAAGAATATAAATCTGGAAGCAAATTAGAAAAGGTTCTTAGAGCGGGTCAGTTTGCTGTTACCGGTGAATGTGGGCCACCACGTGGAGCTGATCCCGAAGTCATAAAAAAGAAATGCGCCCTTCTTAAAGACAAGGCGGACGCTTTCAATATTACTGATAACCAGACCTCGGTTGTACGTATGTCCTCCATAGCCTCCTCCGTAATAATGATGCAGGAAGGCATGGAACCTGTCATGCAGATGGTTTGCCGTGACAGGAACAGAATCGCAATCCAGAGCGACATTCTTGGCGGCGCAGCGCTAGGCGTCAAGAATATGCTTTGTCTGTCAGGCGATCATCAGAAATTCGGTGATCATCCTCAATCCAAGAACGTATTTGACCTTGATTCCATACAGTTAATCCATACCGTGAAGAAAATGCGGGATGAACACAAATTCCTCGGAGGCGATGAGATCAAGGGGGCTCCAAAACTGTTCATAGGCGCGGCTGAAAATCCGTTTGCCGATCCTTTTGAGATTCGTGTTCCGCGTTTGGCGAAGAAAGTCGCCGCCGGTGTTGATTTCATTCAGACCCAGTGCATTTTTAACCTGCCAAAGTTTGAAGAATGGATGAAACAGGTTGTTGATCGTGGTCTTCACGAAAAGGTTTATATTCTGGGTGGTGTAACCCCGTTCAAATCTTTTGGCATGGCAAAGTATATGGCGAACAACGTGCCTGGAATGGATGTGCCTGAAGAACTGTTAAAGCGCATGAAAGACACTCCGAAGGAAAAACAGGCGGAAGAAGGCATCAATATAGCTGTTGAAACCTGTTTCAAGCTAAAAGAAATGAAGGGTGTGGCCGGTGTTCATCTAATGGCCATTGAATGGGAAGAAAAAGTCGGAGAAATAGCCCAAAAAGCCGGTTTTCTGCCTAGACCGCAGCTTTAAGAGATTCAAGTATCACGCCTTGTATCAAATTCAAAGGCAGCCTGCGTTTTAATGCGTGGCTGCCTTTTTTCCTGTCTGTTTTCTAAAAAAAATTCTTCTAAACTTTTTTCGGAATTATCAGTAATCCAGGTTCATCACATTAAGGGCATTTCTCTCGATGAAATCCCTGCGTGGTTCTACCTGATCACCCATAAGAGTTGAAAATATTTCGTTAGCTTTTATTGCGTCGTCAACGTTTACCTGCAGTATCTTTCTGTTATCCGGGTTCATCGTGGTTTCCCAGAGCTGCTCGGCGTTCATCTCACCCAGACCTTTGTAACGCTGTATCGCTATTTTTTTCCTGCCCTGCTCTATAACCGTTTCAACCAGTTTGGAAAATGAATCGAATGACGTTGAAGCGCCATCACTTTCAAGAATGTATGGAGATGAACCGAGCATGTTCAATCTGTTATGAATAGATAAAATCTCGGCAAGAGATGGAGATTCCAGCATTTCATAATCAACCAATGTTGTTCTGTTAAGACCGTTTCTACGGGTTTTCAGTTCGATCAGATACTTTGATTCTTCTTCGTCCTTATCTATCCTGGTCTCAAGAATCGCAATTTCAGGCGTTTCAGCTTCAATCCTTTTCAGGGTTCTCTCAAGCAATATTCTCGTATTTTCCATGTCATCCAGACTATCGGCTGTCAAGCCTTCCGATACAAACGATTTGATGACATGTCCATCCATGTTTTTACGTTCGAAGAGCTCCAGTATTTTTTCCATTTTTAACAGGTATTTAATAATATTGACCAATACTATGCCTTCAACGAAAGTTCCGTCATTCTTTATCACTTTGGCGTTTTCGAGACCATATCCAAGAACTATGTCATCAAGTTTACTTTCATCCTTGACATAGAATTCCTCTTTTCCCTTTTTGATCTTGAATAGAGGAGGCTGCGCAAAGTAAAGGTATCCCCTGTTAACCACATCAGGAACGCATCGGAAAAAGAAGGTCAGGAGCAGTGTTCTGATATGTGATCCATCAACATCAGCGTCAGTCATTATGATAATTTTATGATAGCGAATTTTTGATATGTCGAAGTCTTCTTCTCCTATACCGGTTCCGAGAGCTGTAATTAGCGTCCTGATTTCCTGACTCTGAACTATTTTGTCAAACCTGGCCTTTTCTACATTGAGTATTTTGCCTTTGAGCGGCAATATGGCCTGAAATTTTCTGTCCCTTCCCTGTTTTGCGGAACCTCCGGCTGATTCTCCCTCTACTATGAAGAGTTCAGAGGCTGCAGGATCCTTTTCCTGACAGTCAGCAAGTTTTCCGGGTAAGGCGGCTGATTCGAGAGCGCTTTTGCGCCTGGTCAGTTCCCTTGCCTTTCGAGCTGCGTCTCTGGCCCGACCGGCTTCTATGGCTTTTTGTATGATCCATTTTGCTGTGCCAGGATTTTCTTCGAGGTACTCTGATAGCCTGTCGTTGACTAACTGCTCTACAACGCCTCTGATATCCATATTTCCGAGTTTTGACTTTGTCTGGCTATCAAACTGCGGGTTTAGCATCCTCACGCTCAAAACCGCCGTGAGCCCCTCTCTCAAGTCATCGCCGGTGATGGTCAGATTAGTCTTTCCGTTTTTTAGAAGTCCTTTTGAATTGGCGTATGAGTTTACCGTCCTGGTTAGGGCCGCCCTAAAACCGGAGAGATGCGTTCCACCCTCGAATGTATTGATATTATTACAGTATGATAAAACGGTTTCAGAATATCCGTCATTGTACTGAATGGCGCATTCAACATAATTGCCATCCTTTTCTCCTGTAATATGTATGGTGTTTCCTTCCATGGTCTTTCGGGCCCGGTTCAGATGCTCGACAAAAGAAACTATTCCTCCCTCAAATTCAAAAATTACAGTTTGCTTCTGTGACCTTTCATCATCAAAGCTTATTCTTAATCCCTTGTTTAAGAATGCCAGTTCGCGGAGTCTCGATGTTATGGTGTCATAATTGAGTTCAACGACGCCAAAAATTTCGGTGTCCGGCTTAAACGTTATTTTTGTGCCATTCCTTTTTGTTGTGCCTACTATTTCAAGGTCTGTTACTTTTTTGCCTCTTTTATAAAATTGCCTGAAAACCTGTCCACCCCTGCGTATTTCAAGTTTCAGAGATTCTGACAGGGCGTTAACTACCGAAACACCAACGCCATGGAGACCGCCTGATACCTTGTATGTATCACTGTCAAATTTCCCGCCTGCGTGTAAAATCGTCATGACTACTTCTGCTGCGGGTATTTTTTCGCTTGGGTGCATGTCAGTAGGAATGCCCCTGCCGTCATCCTCAATGGTGACAGACGAATCGAGATGCACTACTACCGTGATATTTTTACAGTATCCGGCAAGAGCCTCATCAACTGAATTGTCAACTACTTCCCATACTAATTGATGAAGGCCTTCTACCCCTGTATTGCCTACATACATTCCGGGGGTATTACGGACTGCTTCCAATCCATCCAGCACCTTTATCTGTTCAGCTCCGTAAAGCTGTTTACCATCATTGTCTGACAAATGAATCTCCCTCTAGCTTCGTAGCTATGACCATCCTCAATTTATTTGCGCATTGGCATGACGATATTGAAGTAGTCCTGTTCCGGGCATGGTTTAATAATTATTGGAGCGCCTTCCTTATGATATTCAACAGAAACCATGTCTGACGAAATTACATTTAGAGCATCGAGCAAATATTGCACATTAATTATTATCTGAACCTCATCTCCTTTGTATTCGATGGTGATGGAATCTTCAGCCGAGCCGAGATCAGGATTGCTGACACTCAGCTTCAGTTCATCTTTCCCAAGGCTGATGTTGATGCCCCTTGACCTTTCCGAAGTGAGGATTCCCACCCTTTTCAGAGATTGGATAAAACTGTTTCGATCAATAAATGCCTTATGACCCTCGGTTTGAGGAATGACCTTGTTATAGTCGGGATAATCTCCATCTATTAGACGCACGGTCATCATAGCCCTTTCGGTCTTTACGATGAGGTTTTTCTTTTCGAAACCGAACAATATGTTCTGCTTCATGTTTTCCAAAAACCTTTTCAGTTCGACAAGCCCTTTCTTTGGAGCTATGATTCTTGTTTCATCAGGCAGTGAGAGATCCGTTTCAATAACGGCAAGTCTATGTCCATCCGTTGATACAAGTTTGGTTTTAGTATTTTCTCTCTCAAAAAGAACGCCGTTCAAATTGAAGCGCGATTCATCATTTGATGCTGCAAACAATGTTTTATCCATCATTCTGATGAGGGTTTCGGTTTGAGTTTCAGAAGTTTCGAGAGAAGAGTAATCTGGCCATGC
This sequence comes from uncultured Desulfomonile sp., assembly GCA_903896745.1. GTDB lineage: Bacteria > Desulfobacterota > Desulfomonilia > Desulfomonilales > Desulfomonilaceae > CAITZA01. The sequence continues at coordinate 9,379 of CAITZA010000258.1, forward strand.
AGGAAAATCGGCTGAATCCATACCTGCCAGATCAAAGGACGAAGGCCCGGATACAATGCTAAGACGGTTTCTTTCGTTGGATGTGATTACTATGGGGCCAGATCTCAACTCCTTGATTATTTCAAAAAATTTCCTTGCCGGAACTGTTATTTTGCCTGGTTCCATTATATTGCAGTCAAAACTTGTTTTTAGTCCCACTTCAAGATCGGTAGCGGTTAGAGTAATATTTGAACCATCCAGTTCCATTAGGACATGAGATAGTATTGGGAGTGGTGATCTCTTTTCAGTTATTGGAACTAATTTTGACAAACCCTCTACGAGTGTATCCTTGTCCATTTCAAACTGCATGGGTTTCTCCTGATCTTCTTTCCTTATATTTAAAATAAATAAGAAATATAATAGTCATAATAGAGCTTGTGATATTGTGAAAACAGCCTTCATAACCTTTTAACGATTAACAAATATCTGTTGAGGGATAGTTGGTAAAACGATTGGTGATTTGTTGATGACTGAAAGTGATTATTATCAACAGGGTTTTCCACAGGTTTTTAACAACAACCTCTACCTAAATTTCAGTTATGTCTTTTCTGATTGCTTCGATTAAATTCCTGAAAGAATTGTCCAGTTCGATTTTCTTTTCGATTTTCTTAGCGGCATAAACAACGGTTGAATGATCTTTTCCACCAAACGCCGATCCTATTTCCGGATATGATAGCTCGGTAAGGTTGCGTGACAGATACATTCCCACCTGTCGTGGCAAAGAGTAGAGTTTATGTTTTTTCTTTGACTTTATATCAGAAGGCTTGACATTGAAGGACTTTGCCACGTTTGATATAATATCATCGACGGTTATGGTTCTGGTATTTCTGTGTAGTATCTCTCTCAAGGCTATTTTGGACAGATTCACAGAAACCGGTATTCCCTGCAATGTGCTCATCGCTATTACCCTTATAAGGTAACCTACCAGTTCCCTGATATTCGATTCAACCTGTCCCGCAAGGAAATACGCTACATCGTCGGGTAGAATAAAATTGTCCTCAAAAGATTTTCTTTTAAGAATGGCAACTTTTGTTTCAAGGTCCGGTTTTCCAATGTCTGCAATGAGACCCCAACTGAATCTGGATCTTAAACGCTGTTCTATATCTGGTATATCGCCTGGAAAACGGTCAGAAGTGAGAATTATCTGTTTGGAAGATTCGTAAATGGAATTGAATGTATGAAAAAATTCCTCCTGTGTTCTTTCCTTGCCGGAGAGGAACTGTATGTCATCAATCATTAGCAGGTCGAGGTCCCTGTATTTTTTTCTGAAATTTACCATTTGATCAAATCTTAGAGCGTTGATCATTTCGTTTGTGAATTCTTCTGAGGTCACAAATACGATATTTTTTGATCTGTCACTCGTTGCCACCGCGTAGCCAACGGCGCTCATCAAATGTGTCTTACCGAGCCCCACACCTCCATAAATGAAGAGTGGGTTATATGATTTGCCAAGCTGCTCGGATACCGAGCGAGCCGCTGCGTGAGCGAACTGGTTGCAGGAACCTACTACAAAACTTTCAAACGTATATTTGGGATTGATATTTAATTTTTTTATGTGCTCGGCTATGTCATTCTGAGTGGGTGTCTGATTTGAAAGGTCAGAAAATGAGTCATCAGGTATGGAATGATCTTCTCGACTTCTGATATCTATGAACAGCTCTTTGCCAGTAATCTGGCATATAGAATCGCTTATAATCTTGAGGTAATTATCTTTTATCCATGAAATGAAGAAATTGTTCGGAACCGTGAAGACAACCCGGGTGTCGGTTACCTCTTCGCAGACCATTGGCGTTATCCATGTGGTTATGGAATGTTCGTTGAGCCTGGTCCTCAAAAGAGCCAATGATTCTTCCCAAAAAGAAACCATAGTAGTAAAAAATCTAAATAAATTATAGGATATTAATCCGTTAGAGTACCATGTGGGGAATTTATCATCAAGACAATTCTTCCTGTAAACCGATAGTATCTAACAAACGGCTCAATTCGTCAATGGAATGGAAATAAATTTCTAGTCTACCGGAATTATTTGGTTTTTTTATTAATTTTACTTTTGTTGACAGGAGGCTGGAAAGGTCTTTTTCTATTCTGCTATTTTCATAATAATCTGCAGGCTTGTCTTTAGCGGTTTTGTCCTTTTTATTCCTGTAATTCTGAACTATTCTCTCCAGTTCCCTGACAGAGAGTTTTCTTTTTACAACCCTGGAAGACAGGGAGAGTTGCGTGGAGATATTGTCAATTGCCAAAAGTGTTCTGGCATGTCCCATGCTGAGTTTTTGTTCTCTTAGGTCTTCCTTGATTGGATCTGGGAGTTTTAGCAATCTCAACTGATTAGTTATACTTGTGCGATCCTTGCATATTCTTTTAGCCAGAGCTTCGTGAGTGTATGAAAATTTGTTTATGAGTGTTTCGTATGCTTCCGCGGTATCAACCGGATTAAGGTCTTCTCTCTGAATGTTTTCAATGATTGCAATTTCGAGTGATTCAAGATCGGTCAGTGGCCTGACAATAACGGGAACAGATTCCAAACCGGCAATATTAGCGGCCCTCCAGCGTCTTTCACCAGCTACTATCTCATAGGTTCCATCGCTTGAATCCCTTACTATAAGTGGCTGGATAAAACCTATTTCGGTGATAGATTGCGCCAGGTCGGAAAGAGATTCGTCATTGAACAGCCTCCTCGGCTGATATGGATTAGGTTTCAGTAAGTTTATCGGAACGCTCTTTATGCTTTGACCATTTTGTTCCTGAGGAGCAAACGAAAGATCAATCGGAATTAGAGCGTCAAGACCCTGTCCCAATGCAGTCCGTTTTTTGACCGTGTCTTTCTGCTTCAGCATCCAATATCTCCTTTGATAATTCTATATAACTTGCGGCCCCTGTTGAAGACATGTCATACAAAACCACAGGTTTTCCAAAGCTGGGAGCTTCGGACAATTTTACATTACGTGGAATTACTGAACCGAATACCTGTGAACCGAGATTTTTTCTCACATCATTGGCCACCTGGTGACTCAAATTGTTCCTGGCGTCAAACATCGTCAAGAGAAATCCTTCTATTTTAAGACCAGGATTGAAAGCCAATCTTATTCTATGAATAGTTTTCAATAAATTGCCAACGCCTTCAAGAGCGTAGTATTCGCATTGCACCGGAATAAGCACAGAATCAGCCGCTACAAGCGCATTGAGTGTCAAAAATCCTAAAGAGGGTGGACAATCCAGTATCACAAAATCATATTTGTCCCTGATAAACTTCAGAGCGCTGAAAAGTAAGCGCTCACGTCCAGCCATGGATACCAGTTCCACTTCTGCGCCGGTTAAATCCTGAGACGACGGAATCACATCCAGTAAATCTATCTGGGATGTTTTTATGACTTTATCGATGCAATCATTTAATAAAAGGAAACTGTAGATGGAGGGAAAACCTGCTTGAATCCTTATCCCCATGCCACTAGAAGCGTTTGCCTGCGGGTCCATGTCTATCAAAAGGCATTTCTTATCAGCTAATGCCAGACATGACGCGAGATTAACCGACGTAGTGGTTTTTCCGACACCGCCTTTTTGATTACATACGCATATTACGCGTGACATTGAAATTAACCCACAATATATAGTGTTCATGCTGGCGCATGTCAGCTATATCATAAATCATGCGTCAAACCAAATGGAAAATTCTTGATAAACGCTTTTGTCCTCCCGGTAAGAGACAAAATTTATCGAGGGGCGGATAGCGATATTTGGAAACCGGCGATCTGGAAGAACTCCAGAGGGAAATACATCACTCCCATGGCTCCCCATGAGGCTGCCAGACATAGAGAAAGAACAGCGGTGGAACGAAAAAATATTAGATTTAAGGTAGAGTTCCGAGCGCACAATGTCATGGTTAGCAGAGCTGTCAAAGTAAAGGCTCATTTGATGTTTGGCGTGATTGCCATTTTAGCTGATCAGTTTACCAAATTAGTGACGTGATCAATGAAAAATCCGAAGGTAAAACTAACCAAACGGTACAGGTGCGCTCAAAAAAGATGTCCATTTAACCCATGAAATCTTAATAATGGATCGAACTGACCACTGAAATCTCAGTCTGGAAATTAGATCGATCTCATAAACCTTTATTTCTGAAAAAGTTTTGCAATAGGCTCTAAAGGATAACAATCTATTGGAGTCGTTGTTTACACTCCCTACTCTCAGATCTTGTCCTTATATATGAAAAAAGACATGTTTGAGCCAATGACGGAACTGACGCCGGTGAACAAAAATACACCTGTTGCCAGAAACTGAATGGTAAGAATGACAATCGGGCTAAGACAATTGTAGAGACCGTCCGCTATATCGATGTCTGAAGCAGGTTCAAAAGACGGCACGGTCACAATAATCAACGTATATGCTATTGATACCAGCGCCATGACCTGATATGTCGAAATACGTCCCAGGCCTCGAAAATCGGAGCGGAAGAATTCAGAAATAAACCTCCATCCCTGAGTTACCACGATACTCAGCAAGAGAGCCAGATTCTGTAAACCAGCGAACCACAATGATAATCCGACAAC